>JBAUAY010001188.1:0-10089 GCA_049676235.1 Streptosporangiaceae bacterium | reverse complement strand
GCCCGGGCCATTCTTCCGGTCGCGGCGGTGGGTGGCCTTGCCGCGCTGTCGATGGCCGCGCCTGCCGCGACCGTGGCGGTCTCCGCCGCTAGCGCGGCGACCCAGGTGGCCGCTGTCCGCCCGGTTCCCGATGTGGGCGGTCCGGTCCGGGACGCTAAGCAGCTCCCGGCGCCGGCGCCGCTGACCATAGCGCAATGCCAAGCCGAGCTCAAGATCAACTGCTACACGCCGGTGCAATACCGGGTCGCGTACGACCTGAACGCGCTGTACAGCGGCCAGGCCACCGGCCGCCCGATCACCGGCGCCGGCAAGACCATCGTGATCGTGGACTCGTTCGGCTCACCGACCATCCGGCATGACCTGAAGCACTTCGACGCGGAGTTCGGCTTCCCGAACCCCGACCTGCGGATCGAGCAGTTCGGCACCATTCCGCCGTTCGACCCGACCAACGCGACTATGGTCGGCTGGGCCGAGGAAACCACCCTCGACGTGGAGTACGCGCATTCCATCGCGCCCGGCGCGAAGATCGTCCTCGCCGAGACCCCGGTCGCGGAGACCGAGGGCGTGACCGGCCTCCCGGAGATGATGAACGCCGAGCAGTCGCTCATCAACCGAGGGGTCGGCGACGTGATCTCGCAGAGCTTCGGCGCCACCGAGAACACCTTCCCCGGCTTCAGCGCGGGTAACTTCTCGAGCCTGCTCGACCTGCGCTATGCGTTCAAGGATGCCGCGGCGCACGGCGTCACGGTGCTGGCCGGATCGGGCGACTCGGGAGCGACCAACGACGAGTCCGACACCACGACCCTGTACCCGTTCCGGGTGAACTCGTGGCCGTCATCGGACCCGCTGGTCACCTCGGTGGGCGGCACGATGCTTGACCTGGACCAGGCAGGCAACAAGCTCACGCCCGACGTCGTGTGGAACGACGGTTTCGGCGCCAGTGGCGGCGGCACCTCAGCCGTCTTCTCGCGCCCGTTCTACCAGAACCGCGTGACCAACGAAGTCGGCCAGAGCCGCGGCACGCCGGACATCTCGATGAGCGCGGCGGTCAACGGCGGCTGCTGGGTTTACTGGTCCTTCGCCGGGGCCGGCGGCGCCGGCTGGCAAGTCATCGGCGGCACCAGCGAGGCCACGCCCATCATGGCCGGGATCGTCGCACTCGCCGACCAGCAGGCCGGTCACCGGCTCGGCCTGATCAACCCGGCGCTGTACAGGCTGGGCGCGCTCCAGCAGCACGGAGTCCCGAACACGGGCATCGTGAGCGTCACCTCAGGTAACAACTCCTTCATGGGCGTGACCGGCTTCGACGCCGCGCCCGGTTACAACCTGGCTACCGGCTGGGGCACGATCAACGCGGCGCAGTTCGTTCCCGCGCTCGCCCGCTTCGGCTAGCACCAGCACGTAATAGCACCAGCACGGCTATCAGTCCGGCCCGGGTCGCTTCGGCGCCCGGGCCGGACTTTGTATACCAGCGAGGTAGCGATCGCGGGCGCCCTCCGGCCGCCGCTGGCCCGCCCCCACCAGGAGACAACCGACCTCACCCGACCAAAGCGGATACCGGCGCAGAGTCCCGTTCGGAATAATTGAAGAATCTCTTTGGCCGAACGGCCGTGGTGCTCGCCACGAGTACCGTTCCCGTGGCCGCGGGGGTTTAATTGTACGGCGCGGGCAGCATTCGTTCCTGACCATTTTGTCGGGGCCGGGTATTTCCGTTGGGGAGGATGCAGTGGCAGAGGCGGCGGCTAAACCGCGAAGTCAGGCGGCTGTTGAGGGTTTGTTCCTGGATAAGGGGCTGCGGCGCTGGCTGGTCGTGCTCGGGATCGCCGCCGTTGCGCTGATACTCGGTTACATCGGCTTGGACCAGCACCTGGCACATCACCCGAGGCTGATGTTTGGCAGAAGCTGGACGGACATCCTCTTTTACGATCTTCAGCTGTTCGTGTTGAACTCGGCGCCGGCCGGGGGTGCAGGCCCGTTTCCGGTAACGCTCGGGATTGCTCGCTTCCTCGCGCCCGCCACCACGGCCGTGGCAACGGTGGAAGCGGTGCGTCTTCTGCTCAGCGAGCAACTGCGCCGCTGGTCGTCTGCTTACGCGTCGCAACATGCCATCGTGACCGGTGACGGGCCCATCGCGGTGGAACTCGCGCGGAAGCTGCGAGCCCAATACCACAAGGTCGTGCTGGTCGGTGCCACCCCGGCCGCGGCCGAACAGGTCCGCGCGCACCGCCTGCTCGACGTATCCGGGGACCCCACGGATGCCGTCACGCTGCGTGCCGCAGGTCTGCGGCACGCCGACGTGCTGTACGCGTGCGCCGAACTCAGCACCACGAATGCCGCGACGGCCCTGCGCGCGCGGGAACTATCGCAGGCCCACAGCCGGCCGCTCAGCGTCTTTGCTCAAGTACGCGACGCGGAAATCTCCACGGCGCTCACGGCCCGGCGCATCGGGGCCAAAGACGACTCTAGTTTCCGCCTCGACTTCTTCTCCGTCGAGGACACTGCGGCCAGGGTGCTACTGGACAAGCACCCCCTGGCGCCCGAAGGGACCCGGCCGGCGCAGGTGGCGATCGTCGGTTTCGGCCAACTGGGCCGTGCCGTGCTCCGTGAGATCGCACGGCGCCCGCATCCAGCCGGCTCGCTGCTGCAGGTGAGCATTCGCGGTGAAGGCATCGAAACCCTCCCGCGCTTCCTGGACCGGTTTCCGGTGGTCCGCCGGAACTGCTCTGTGACCTGCGACGACGATAGGTCGCCGCGGCCCGCGGGCGATGACCCTGCCCTGATCTTCATCTGCCTCCCCGACAACGACGATGCACTGAACGCCGGCCTGGCCGCGGCCCAGGCCATGACCACGCGCTCCGACCGCGTGGTGATCTGCATGAGCAAGCCCTCGCCGTTCGGGCCGGTGCTGGGCAGCCAGCAGGCCTTGCTGGATGATGCGGGGGGACGGCTGACGGTATTCGAGGTCATAGAGGAGGCATGCGTGCCCGGAAGGATTCAGGAAGACCTCACCGACCAGCTGGCCCGTGCCATCCATCAGGCTTACGTTAAGAACTGCGAGGCCAGCGGCGAATCGCGGCTTGTCAACCCGTCCATGCAGCCGTGGGAAGACCTGCCGGATCACCTCAAGCGGGCCAACCTGGCGCAAGCCGCAGATATCGGTACCAAGCTCGAGGCCATCGACTGTGCCGTGGTCCCGGAATCCGCCACCACCCCGGATTTTGCCTTCTCGGAAGCCGAGATCGAACTGCTCGCCAAGCTGGAGCACCAGCGCTGGGTGGGCGAGCGGAAGGGACAGGGCTACGTATACGGGCCGGTTCGCGAAGGCCACCAGCACCCCGATCTGGTGGACTGGCAGTACCTCAGTGAAAGCGCCCAGAACAAAGACCGGGACGCCATCCGTGAACTCCCGATGATCCTGTGGCGGGCAGGTTTCCAGATCCTCCGGCGAGGGAGATAATCCGTGCCAGATCCGATCGCGTTCATGGTGATGCCTTTCGGGCGTCGGTCCACAGACCGTAGCGAGACCGGGATTCCCGCGGAGATCGACTTTGACGCGCTATGGTTCCGTGTCTACCGGCCGGTGCTCCAGGACCTCGGGTACCGGCCGGCGCGCGCCGACGCGGATGTGGGCTCGCTGATTATTACCACGATGATTCAGCGTCTGGTGCTGGGTGACCTCGTGGTCGCAGATCTCACCCTGCCCAACGCCAATGTCTACTACGAGGTCGGGGTTCGTCACGCGGCCAGGAAAACCGGATGCGTCCTGACCGCCGCGGACTGGGCGAGACCTGTTTTCGATCTCGCGCAGATGCGGCAGGTGCGGTTTCCGCTCACGAACGGCCTGGTCGACGAGTCGTCAGCCACCACGGCTCGTGCGCATCTGGCCGAGGGCATGAGCAAGCTGCTGGAAGCGGTCTCTCCGGTGTTCGACGGCGTGCCAGGCTTCCCGTCGGAATCCGATCCGCAGCGCGCCTCGGCTTTCGCCGATCTGGCGGAGGAACTGATGTCATTCGACGCGGACGTCCGCGAAGCTTTCATGGTTCCCCAGGCGGAACGCCGGGCGCGCGCCCTGGAGGTGCTAGAGCGGTACGGGAACAAGCCAGCGGTGCGCGAGGCCGACGCCCTGCTACTGCTGCGCGTGCTGCGTGACCTCGTGGGCTGGGATGCGGTGCTGAGCTATATCGCCACCCTTCCGCCGCACATTGCTCATCATCCGCAGGTCATGGAGCAGGAATGCCTGGCGATGGCGAAGGCCACCACGCCGGATGCCGCGGTCAAGGCCGCCGCCCGGCTGGAGATGCTCATCGCCACATACGGGGGGACCTCGGAGCGCCTCGGTTTGCTCGGCGGCCGCTATAAGCAGCTCGCCAACGATGCCTCTGACAAAGCCGAGCGCCACCGCTACGTCGACAAGGCGATCAGCAGCTACGAGCGCGGGATGATGGCAGATCTGAACGACTACTACCCTGCGAGTAATCTGCCTCGTCTGTACCGGAAGCGGGGCCGGGAGGGCGACGAGAAGCTAGCCACCGAAGCAGAGGTCATCACGATGGCCGCGTGCCAGCGAGCGCTAGCGCGGAAGACGGCCGACGAATGGGTACGCCCGACGCTGCTCGGACTGGCTTTCGACCGTGGTGACGTCGCCAAAGCACAGCAATTGCTGACCGAGGTCGCGGCCGAGGGACCGGCCGTGTGGAAGATACAGACCATTCTCAGCGACTTGCACGGATCCGTTGAAGACCACGCCGACGAAAAGATACGCCGGCAATTGAGCGGGGTCCTGACGGCGCTGGAAGCGCTTCTCCCGTCAAGCTCACCCGCGGTGCCCGCGGTACCCGCGGTGCCCGCGGTGCCCGCCGAGCCTGCGGTACCCGCAGAGCCCGCGGTACCCGCAGAGCCCGATGACAAGGATCCGCGGCCGTGACCGGTGCCGCCGGCGAACGGGCCGTGCCGCCTTCGGCACGGGTGGGTGAGCCTGCCAATATTCCCGTGGTTCTCCGCACCCTCGGT
Source organism: Streptosporangiaceae bacterium (assembly GCA_049676235.1). Taxonomy (GTDB): domain Bacteria; phylum Actinomycetota; class Actinomycetes; order Streptosporangiales; family Streptosporangiaceae; genus Palsa-504. The sequence goes on along the minus strand of JBAUAY010001188.1, from coordinate 5,079 downwards.
GTCGCCGTGCGCCGTCCCGTGCTGGTGTCCGTGGGCGGGGCCGGCGGCATGACGCCGGATCACCTGGCGGTCATGGCCAAGGCGCTCGAGCCCATTGTCCCGGCGCTGGACGGGTGGGGGGTCGCGATCGTGGACGGTGGCACCGACTCCGGCGTCATGAAGGTCATGGGCCAGCTCCGTGCGGCAGCCGGAGCGCGCTTCCCGCTCGTCGGCGTGGCCGCCGAAGGCACCGTGATCGTTCCCGGGACCTCGGCCCGGCCCGACGCGGCCGCGCTCGAACCGCATCATACCCAGGTCATCCTGGTTCCCGGCCAGATCTGGGGTGATGAGTCGCCCTGGCTGTCGCGGGTCGCGACGGCCATCGCCGACGGCCAGCCGTCGCTGACCCTCGTGGTCAATGGCGGCCAGATCACCTACGACGACATCGACCACAGCCTTCAGGCGGACCGGCCCGTGATCATCCTGGCCGGAACCGGCCGTACGGCGGACGCCATTGCCGCCGCGGCAAGCGGCGACACCGGGGATCCGAAGGCAGCCCAGGTCGCGGCCTCTCCCGGCACGCGGATAGTGTCCCTCGATGATCCGCAAGCCCTCTATGCCGCGATCGAGTCAATTCTGGCCCCGCACGGGTAAGGGCTCACTGCGCGCACAGAGGCTGGTACCCCAGTTGGGGGATATACGTTTGCCACTGCTGCGGCGTGAGATCTCCGGCTGTGGTGCAGATCCATGCAGCAGCGTCATTGACGTTCGGATTCCATAGCCGGATGGCCCCGTCAATGCTGCCGCTGGCCAGCGTGTGGCCGTCGGGGCTGAACGCCACAGAGTAGACGGCCTCGGTGCCGCCGGTCAGCGGCGGGCCGACCGGCTGGGGATGCGCGGGATCGGCGACATCCCACAATCCGATCGTGCCGTCATCGTTGCCGCTGGCCAGCATCTGGCTATCGGGGCTAAACGCCACCGAATAGACGGTCCCGGTGCCGCTGGTCAGCGGCTGGCCGAGCACCTGGGCATGCGCGGGATCGGCGACACTCCACAGCCGGATGGTTCCGTCATTGTCGCCGCTGGCCAGCGTCCGACCGTCGGGGCTGAAGGCCACCGCATAGACAGCCCCGGTGCTCGCGCTCAGAGCCTTGCCGAGTGGCGGAGGGACGACGGGATCAGCGGCGACATTCCACAGATGGATTAGGCTATCGCTGGCGCTGGCCAGGGTGCGGCCATCGGGACTGAAGGCCACGGAGTCGACGGGGAGGCCGGTTGGGATCCGGCTGAGCGGCTGGGGATGCGCGGGATCGGCGACATTCCACGTCCGGATGGTCCCGTCATTATCGCCACTGGCCAGCGTACGGCCGTCGGGGCTGAACGCGATCGACCCAATCCCAAGGGTGCCACCGGTCAGGGGCGAGCCGAGCAGGTGGGGATGGGCGGGATCGGCGACATCCCACAGCCGGATCGCGCCGTCGTGACGGCCGGTGGCCAGCGTGTGGTTATCGGGGCTGAACGCAACCGACGTGGCCGCGCCGGTGCCGCTGGTCAGGGGCGGGCCGAGCAGGTGGGAATGGGCGGGATCGGCGACATCCCACAGCCAGACCGTGCCGTCGAGGTCGGCACTGGCCAGCGTGTGGCCGTCGCGGCTGTACGCCATATCCAGGACAGACCCGGTGCCACCGGTCAGTGTCGTTGCTGGCAGGCTCCAGAGCCGGACCGTGCCGTCGAAATCACCGCTGGCCAGCGTATGGCCGTCGGGACCGAACGCCACCGCTAGGACGGCTCCGGTCTGGCTGGTCAGGGGCGAGCCGAGTGACTGGGGTTGCGTGAGATCGGCGACATCCCACATCCGGATGGCGCCGTCTGCGTTGCCGGTGGCCAGTGTGTGGCCGTCGGGGCTGAACGCCACCGAATAGGTGATCCCGGTGCCGCCGTTCAGGGGCTGGCCGAGCAGCAGGTCGGGGTGCGCGGGATCCGCGACATCCCACAGCCGGACCGTGCCGTCATTCTTGCCGCTGGCCAGCGTGCGGCCGTCGGGGCTAAACGCTACCGACGCGGCCGCGCCGGTAGCCCCGGTCTGGAGCTGACCGAGCGCGCGTGGGTGCGCGGGATCGGCGACATCCCAGAGCCAGATCGTGCCGCTGTTCGTGCCGTCGGCTAGCGTGTGGCCGTCGGGACTGAACGCTACCGAATAGATGGGCCCGCCGCCGCCGTTCAGGGGCCGGCCGAGGGGGTGGGGGTGGGCGGAATCGGTGACATCCCACCGCCAGAGCGCGCCGTCGTAGTCGCCGGCCACGAGCGTGCGGCCATCAGGGCTGAACGCCATCGAATTGATGGAGGCCCCGTTAGCCTCGGTCTGGAACTGGCTGAGCAGGTGAGGATGTGCGGGGTCGGTGACATCCCACAGCCGGATCCGGCCGTAAGTGTCGGCGGCGGCCAGTGTGCGGCCGTCGGGGCTGAACGCCACGGACAAGACGGCGTAGACGTCCACCAGTGGCTGGCCGAGCAGGTGTGGATGCGCGGGATCGGCGACATCCCATAGCCGGACCGTGCCGTCGATATTGCCGCTGGCCAGCGTATGGCCATCCGGGGTGAACGCGACCGAGGAAACGGACTTGGTACCGGCTGCCAACGCCGAAGACAGCGGTGTGTTCTCCGTGCTCAGCAGCAGCGAGGCCAGGTCCTGTCCTGGTCGCATATGGTAGGCGGCCAGGTTGAGCTGCGCTGCGAGCGGTGTGTCACTGGTGCCGGAGTCGGCACCCTCGGCGACGGTCTGGTTGTAGATCGCCAGATTTCGTTGATGTATCGCCTGATTGCGCGAGACGAGGGCGAGCGAGGCCAGCACGACGGCGATGACCAGGCCGCCGGCCAGCGCGGTTCGCTGCAGCCAGGCGATCCGGTCCGCTGTCCGCCGGGACGCCGCGATGAACGCCCGCTGGCCGCTGGTCGGCGGGGCCTGCGGGTGAGCGTCCCCTTTGGCCAGCCACGCCTCCGCGTCCCGCAAGTCCCGGCCGCGCAGCAGTCGGCTGCGGTCACTGCCCTCGGTCCACTCGCGCGTCCGGACCAGCAGCCGGGTGTGGTCCTTAACCCAGTCCAGGTCGGTGTCCAGCGTCCGGATCAGTTCCTCGAAGCTGGCGTCGAACCTGGCGTCGTCGTCGAAGAAGATCCAGTTCCGCTCCGCGACGGCCTCGGCGACGGGCTGGCCGTCGCGGGCCGGACGGCGCAACAGCGGGATGATCTGCTTGTTCGACTGGACCGCCACCGCGAGTTCCGCCGCACACGGATCGGAATCCAGCGAATCGGGGGAGATCACGAAGATGAATTTGTCACTTCCGGCGATCGCGGTGTCGATCTCTGGTTGAAAAGGAGCGCTGAACGGCACCACTTCGTGATCTTGGTCCCAGGCCGGATCTCGTCCCGCTGTCGCGAGAGCATCGTGCAAGTGCCGCACGAAAGGCAGGTCCTCGCGCGCGTACGATAGGAAAACCCCACTCATTACCCACGCTCCAGGCCACGCTAGTAATAGTGAGAGTTTGTACCGCGGCTAAGATTTTCGCAATGGCTACAAAAGCGGCATGTGCCCCTTCCGCAGCAGCGGGCGTCTGGATCCTCAAAACCTGGATCCTCAAAACAATGCGCGGCCTCGGACCGTAGTGCCGCGCAACGAGTGGTGAACGGTCTAGCCCGACGCCGGGTGCTCGATCACCGCGTCGGGTCCGGGAAAGATGAGCCGGGTGTGGCCGTCGTCGAACTTCACCAGGTAGGGCGGCTCTCCCTTGGTGCCGTGCACCTCGACGATCTCGCCGTTCTTATCCGGGTGCCCGACAATGTTGCCGTGAATGCAGATACGGTCGCCAGTGGTCGCCTGCATGTCAGGTCTCCTCTCCGCGCTGAGAGCTGTGCCTACAGGCTCGCACATCCCAGCGGCGGGCTCCGCGTCACCCTGTCGATCAGCACGAGGCTGCGCCGCCCGCTTTAACGCACCTCGTTCGGCCTCAAGGTCTTGATGGGTTCATCGCCGGCATCCTGCGGGCCGACGGGCGCAGCGCGGCGGCTGGCCGTGACCGGCCTGGCGGTCAGCAGGACGGCGGAAACCACGCCGGCGGCGGCGAAGAACGCGATGACGAGGATCAGGCCGTGGCGGTAGGCCGCGACCGGGTCGGTACGCGACACCCGGGCCAAGATCGCCACCAGTCCGGCTACCCCGAGCACGGTGCCTATCTGGCGCGCCATGTTCAGGATTCCGCTCCCGGTGCCGAACCTGGCCGGCGTGAGCGAGGTGCTACCGGAGCCGAGCAGTGACGGAATCGTCAGCCCGACCCCGGCGCCCCCCAGGAGCTGAGCGGGCAGCAGGTGGGTCAGGTAGGCCGGCTGGGCCTGGATCTGGGTCAGCCACAGCAGTTGGGCTCCGGCGTTGACGGCGCAGCCGAGCACCGCGACCCTTCCGGGCCCGCCGAGCCAGCCCGTCAGGCGCGGCGCGACGACGCGGGCGAACGGCAAAACCATGAGCGGCCCGGGCGCGATGGCCAGGCCGGCCAGCACGGGGGAGTAGTGCCATACGCCGGTCAGGAACTCGACTGAGCTGAGCACGAAGGCGCCGAACCCGGCGTAGTACAAGATCGAGGCGGCGAACGCGCCGCTGAAGGTCCGCGAGCGGAGCAGTTCGAGCTCGATGACGGGAGAATGGTGCCGCCGCGAGCGGAACACCATGGCCGCGCCGCAGATCAGCGAGGCGGCCAGCAGTCCGATGAAGCTGGCCGAACCCCATCCCCAGCCGGGCGCCTTGACCAGGGCGAGCGCGACCAAGCCGACGGACGCGGCGAGCAGTGCCGCACCGATCAGGTCAGGCCTGCCGCTGGCCCGGTCGTCTTTGCTCTCCGGCACGACCTTGACGGCCAGGACCATGGCGGCCAACCCGACCGGCAGGTTGACCCAGAACACCCAGCGCCAGTTGATCTCGACCAGGCTGCCGCCGATCACCGGGCCGAGAGCGGCGCCCAGGGCGCCCAGCGCCGACCAGGTGCCCAGGGCCTTGGCCCGGGCGGGGGCCGGAACCGCGGCCAGCAGGAGCGACAGCGACGCGGGCACCATCAC
>JBAUAY010001187.1:0-1681 GCA_049676235.1 Streptosporangiaceae bacterium | reverse complement strand
ACGGTGACCGGCGTGACCGGCCACTTCGTCCGGCCGGGCGGCCGCCGGGGCCCGAGCCTGACCGTCCGGGCCCGGGTGGTGATCGCGGCCGGCGGCGCGCTGCAGACGCCGGCCTTGCTCATGCGGTCGGGCCTGCGGTCGGCCTCGGGGCAGCTCGGCCGGAACCTGTCGGTGCACCCGAACGCAGTGGTGACCGCGTTCTTCGATCAGGACGTCACCGGCTGGCAGGGCGTTCACCAGGCCTTCCAGGTGCGCGAGTTCCTCGACGAAGGGCTGTTGCTGACCGCGACCAACCTCACTCCCCCGATGCTGGCCGGGATCTTGCCGGGCTACGGCCGGGAACTCGGCGAGCAGATGGCGGACTACAACCACATCGTCACCGCGGGGCCGCTGGTCTCCGACACCGGGACGGGCCGGATTCGGAACGTCCCCGGCCTCGGGCCGCTGGTCTTCTACCAGCTCACCGAGCGCGACGCCGCCCGCGTGCAGCGCGGCGTGGAGCTGACCGCCGAAGCGCTGTTCACCGCAGGGGCCCGGCGCGTGCTGCTCCCCTTCGACGGGGCCCCCGAGGTCCGCGACCCGGACCAACTGCGCCGGCTGCTGGCCCGGCCGGTACCCAAACGGTCCCTCCAGCTGTTCTCGATCCACCTGATGGGCACCGCGCGGATGAGCGAAGATCCCCGGCGCGGCGTGGTCGGTAGCTTCGGGGAGTTCCACGGCGTGCCCGGGCTGTTCGTAACCGACGCCAGCGTCTTTCCCGGCCCAATCGGCATCAACCCGATGGAGACGGTCATCGCGCTGGCCATGCGTAACGCACGGCAGCTGATCGAGCGCCGCGGCCGCTGGGCTGTCTGACCCTGGGGGCCGCGACCGGCGTCAGCGCCAGACGGCGGCCGGGGTGCCGGGCGCGTAGAAGTAGCCCGCGGCGCTCTTGTTCGCGTTGGGGTCCTTGGACAGGGTGGAGTAGTCGATGGAGAACTGGTACTCCTGGCCCGGCGGGACGCGGTGATAGGTGGGGTTCGGCGGCTCGACGATGCCGGCGTCGGTGAACGAGCCGTCCTGGAAGTAGAACTGCTTAGGATTGACCACGAACCCGTCGGCCCCGCCCACGATGACCCAGCCGACGATCGCGCCGCCGGTCTGGTCGCCCTGGGTGTTGATCTCGGCGATACGGGATCCTTCCGGCGTGGTGTACCAGGACAGCTGGTTCGGGTCGGTGCTGTCGGTGCCCTTGAGCGTGGCCTCCGGCGGGGTGATCCCCTTCACCGCGTCGAGCCGGGCGTTGCTCTCGTCGAGCAGGCAGGCCGCGAGGTTGATGCCGTCGATGGTCCCGCCGGTGTTGAAGGCGGCGGCGCACACCGGGCCGCGCGCGGCCAGCCACGCACTGTCCTGGGCCAGGATGGTGGCGCGTCCGGCCGCCGTCGCGCTGGCGTACCTGGCCGACTGCGCGACGTCGATCTGGACGTCGACGTTCTCGGTCTTGGTCTGGTAGCACCGCTCGATGGCGATCGTGGTGGCCTGGCTGCCGCAGCTGGCCGGGGCGGTCTCGAACCTGGCCGGATGACCGGGGTCGAACGGCTCGACGATGTTGACGAACGAAGCGGCCGCCGCAGAGGCGGTGGCCGTGCCGCCCGTCCCGGTGGCGCCCGGGCCGGCCGAGGTGGCCGCGCTGCTCGCCGAC
>JBAUAY010001186.1:0-5806 GCA_049676235.1 Streptosporangiaceae bacterium | reverse complement strand
CTGCGCCCCGACCGCGACTCGAACGCGGGACCTACTGCTTAGGAGGCAGTCGCTCTATCCGCTGAGCTATCGGGGCCTGCCGAGGCTTTAGCCTACCTGGACGAGCAGCCGGCTGCCGCCATCCGGTAGCCCTGGGCTCAGCCTCGGCCTTGCCGCGCGATGACCAGGACCTGCGCGCCGCTGGCGAACTGGGCCAGCTCGGCACTGCTCCAGCCCAGCGACACCGACGCCTGGATGACGATCCACTGGCCGTCGGCGATCTGAAATACGGATCAGGACGCCCGCGGGGTTTGCCCGTGACGAGCGACCCCGGGTGAGCTAACGCGGCGTGTTCTCGTCGGGGCGGAACGCGGCGCCGTGACCGGGCACGATCACCGAGGCGAAGGAGAGTAGGAGTTCCCGGCTGGTGTGCAGGGCGCCGGCGTCGGAGCCGAGCGGATCGTTGGCGGGCCCGTTCGCGCCCCACCATGCATGGGTGCACGCGAAGACATCGCTAGGCGTGGACACGACCGTGGAAATGTCCTCGGCGGTGTGCCCCGGCGTGCGCAGCAACCGGACCGAAGGCCCGAGTTCGGCGCCGTCTGCGTCACGGTCGAGCCAGCGGTCCCCCAGGTACACGGCCCAGTGGTCGTGGATCCGCGCCGCCCGGAACAGCGCGGCGTTGACCGTGTGATCGGGATGATGATGGCTGAACACCACGTCGGTTACGTCCCCCGCCTGCGGGCCGTGCGCGGCTAGGGCAGCCAGCAGGGCCTCGCGGGAGGCCACCATGCCAGGATCGACGACGATCACGGCGTCGCCGTCCAGGATCAGGGTGACCGTCCCGGCCACTCGCTCGTTATCACCGTCGCGCCCCACGTACCCCTCGTGCAGCACGTACACCGACGCGGACCCGCCCGGCTCGATCTGTAGCTCAGTCACGCCCCGACCCTACCGCGGTCGCTACACGCAGTCCTGAGCACGTGAGAGTGACGCTCCAATGGATCTAGCCGGTTCGATGGAACATCGAGCCGGCTCTGGGCGGTTCGATGGAACATCGAGCCGGCTCGCCGCGGCGCCAGGACCGGTACGGGACTCAGGCAACACCGCTCTATCGGGTGGAGAGTCACATCCATTGAAATCGCAAACCCGGCAAATGCTGTATTTCGGGCGTGGGTTAGCCTGCGCGATGGCCAGGAGGGGTGGGGGCTGGTCGGGGACGGCGGGCGTTGGGGAAGGAGCGAGAGGGTACGAAGGGGGCAGAGCGTCAGAAGAGGCGGGAGCGCTATTAAGGGTGAGAACGCCGAGAGCGAACCAAGGGGCCAAAGCGCTAGGGGAGGTTGAAGGGTGCTGGGTGCGAACCAAGAGGCAAAGCGCTAGGGGAGGTCGAAGGGGAGGGTGATGCCGTCCAGGGCGTGCGCGCACAAGTCGTCTTCGCGGTCCTCGGGGAGGGCGGTGATGATCGTGGCGACCAGGTCGCGCAGGCGCTTGATGTTGGCCGCGAAGACCTCGAAGACCTCGGCCTGCGTCACGCCCTCGCCTTCCTCGACGCCGGCGTCGAGGTCGGTGACCAGCGCCAGCGACGTGTAGCACATCGCCAGCTCACGGGCCAGCACCGCCTCGGGGTAGCCGGTCATCCCGACCAGCGTCCAGCCCTGGGCGGCGAACCACTGCGACTCGGCGCGGCTGGAGAACCTCGGTCCCTCGATGACGACCAGCGTCCCCGAACTCGCGGGCGCCCAGCCCTGGTCCCGGGCCGTTGCGATGGCGACCGGACGGACCGACGGGCAGTACGGGTCGGCGAAGGGCACGTGGCAGGCACCCTCGTCGAAGTAGGTCGCCTCCCGCGCCCTGGTGCGGTCCACGAGCTGATCGGGGACGATCAGCGTGCCCGGGCCGTAAGAGGCGGTCAGCGAGCCGACCGCGGTCGGGGCGAGCACCCGCCGGACGCCGACGGAGCGCAGCGCCCACATGTTCGCGCGGTACGGGATCTTGTGCGGCGGGAACCGGTGGTCACGGCCGTGCCGGGGCAGGAACGCGACCCGGCGGCCGGACACCTCGCCCACCGTGACCGGGTCGCTCGGCGCCCCGAACGGTGTGTCGACCTTGACCTGCTCGGCATCGTCGAGGAACTCGTAAAAACCCGAACCGCCGACAACGGCGATGCTGGCCAGGTCGGTCATGACCGGTCAGGCGACCTTCTCGCTCGAGGACGACGACTTGGCCGCGGTGCTGGCCGGCTCGGACTTCTTGGCGGCCGGCTTGTCCGCCGACCCGCTGCCGTTTGAGGAGGCCGATTCGGTCGAGGGCGTCTTGGCGGCGGAATCGTCCGACTGCTTGTCCTTGACCGCCGTGGCCGCCGCACCCGAGCCGTTCCTGCTGTCCGTGCGGTAGAAGCCCGAGCCCTTGAAGACGATCCCCACCGGGGAGAACACCTTCCTGAGCCTGCCACCGCACGCCGAGCACACGGTCAGCGGCGCGTCGGTGAACTTCTGCACCGCCTCGACCGGCTCGCCGCACTCGGTGCAGGTGTACTGGTATGTGGGCACGGACCCTCCTCTACGCGGGCCTCAGATTAGCACTCGCGGCATTAGACTGCTAAGTATATCCAACCGCGCAGGCGGCCCGGGGATTCCGCGCGGGCCCAGCATGGCGGGCAGGGCGTTATGACCCCGAACGAGGTGGCTATCCCGCCCTGACGACGGTTATCCCGTTCGCCGGGCTGACCGTGGCCCGTACCGGCACGTCATGCGGTTCAGCTGGCACGTGATCGAGCAGTTCGCCGTCGTAGACCAGCGCGATCAGCGGGATCAGCGGCCCGACCCGGGCCAGCGCGCGATCGTAGCTGCCGCCGCCCCGGCCGAGCCGGTTCCCGGCCCGGTCGACGCCCAGTGCGGGCACGAGTACCGCGTCGGCCCTGGCTACCGCCCCGGCCCCGCGAGGCGGCTCCCCCGGCTCGAGCAGCCCGCGCGGGCCCGGCACCAGCGACTCCGGGCCCTCGTAGGAGGCCCAGTCCAGGTCCCCATCGGCCCGCAGGACCGGCAGCAGGACGTAGCTGCCGCGCTTCCACAGTGCGTACACCAGCCTGCGGGTGTCGGGCTCGGCCCCCACCGAGTAGTAGACGGCGATCGTCCCGGCCATCTGGATTTCGGGCCGGGACAGCAGCGCGTCCCTGATCGAAGAGCCGGCCCCGGTCCGCTGCTCGGCGGAGAGCCTGGACCGGGCCGCGAGAAGCCGCGCCCGCAGGACGGCCTTCTCTTGCTTTATCCCGGACACGTCCCTCACCGTACCGCCGGCCGTACCGTTGCGCTGGCGGCCGAATACGCACGTCGCGCCACCTGAGGCCAGGAACACCCCGGGAAGTTCGCTAGTGTTCAGGCATGGCTGATACCGCCGCCGCCGCTAAGAACGTGACCAAGGCCGTCATCCCCGCCGCCGGCCTGGGCACCAGGTTCCTGCCCGCCACCAAGGCCACGCCCAAGGAAATGCTGCCGGTGGTCGACAAGCCCGCGATCCAGTACGTCGTGGAGGAGGCCGTCGCGGCCGGCCTGGACGACGTGCTGATGATCACCGGCCGGAGCAAGCGCTCCATCGAGGACCACTTCGACCGGAACTACGAGCTCGAAGAGGCGCTGGCCGCCAAGGACGACACCGAACGGCTGGCCCAGGTACGTGAGTCCAGCGAGCTTGCCACCGTGCACTACGTGCGCCAGGGCGACCCGAAGGGGCTTGGTCACGCCGTGCTTTGCGCGGCGCAGCACGTCGGCGACGAGCCCTTCGCGGTGCTGCTCGGCGACGACATCATCGACAGCCGCGACCAGTTGCTGACCCGGCTGATCGAGGTGCGCCAGCGCTACGGCGGCAGCGTCGTCGCGCTGATGGAGGTCGACCCCGAGCAGGTCTCGCAGTACGGCTGCGCGGCGATCACGCCGACCGCCGAGGAGGACGTGGTCACGGTCACCGACCTGGTGGAGAAGCCGGTGCCCGGTTCGGCGCCGAGCCGCTGGATCCTGATCGGCCGCTACGTCTGTGACCCGGCGGTGTTCGAGGTGCTGCGTGACACCCCGCCCGGCCGCGGCGGGGAGATCCAGCTCACCGACGCGCTCCTGACGCTGGCCAAGCGCGGCCCGGCCGAGGGCGGCGGCGTGCACGGCGTGCTGTTCCACGGCCGCCGCTACGACACCGGCAACAAGCTGGACTACCTGCGCACGCTGGTCCAGTTCGCCTGCGAGCGTTCGGACCTGGCCGAGGAGATCGTGCCCTGGCTGCGCAAGTACCTGGACAGCCTCACGTGACCCATGCCCATGGCCATGATGTCGAGGGCGAGTCACTAACCCCCATCGAGGCCCACCTGGCCGAAATCCTCGGCACCATCGAGCCCCTGGCGCCCACCGAGCTCGGTCTGGGCGACGTCCTCGGGCTGGTCCTGGCCGAGGACGTGGCGGCCGCCAGCGCGCTGCCGTCGTTCGACAACTCGGCCATGGACGGCTACGCGGTGCACGTCAAGGACGTCGCCGCCGCCACCGAGGAGAATCCCGTCACCCTCCCGGTGGTGGCCGAGATCGCGGCGGGCGACACCGGGGCGTGCGTGCTGTCGCCGGGCACCAGCATCCGGATCATGACCGGCGCGATGCTGCCACACGGGACCGAGGCCATCGTGCCGGTGGAATGGACCGATGGCGGCATGACCAGGGTCACCATCCGCGCCAAGGCGGACTACGGCCACTCGGTGCGGCTGGCCGGCGGGGACGCGAAGGCCGGCGAGGTCCTGGTCACCGCGGGCACCAGGCTCCGCCCGATGCACATCGCGGTGATCGCGGCGGCGGGCCGCGGCGCCGTCCTGGTCCGGCCCAGGCCCCGGGTCGTGGTGCTGTCCACCGGCAGCGAGCTGACCGAGCCGGGCGCGCCGATCGTCCCGGGCCGGATCTGGGACTCCAACAGCTTCATGATCGCCGCGGCGGCCTGCGAGGCGGGCTGCCTCGCCTACCGGCAAGCCATCGTCCGCGACCACCCGGACGAGGTGCTGCCGGCCATCGAGGACCAGCTAGTGCGGGCCGATCTGATGATCACCACCGGCGGGGTCAGCATGGGCGGCGAGCACGACGTGGTCAAGGCGGCGCTGCAGCGGCTCGGCACTATTGCGTTCCGTAAGGTCGCGATGCAGCCGGGCATGCCGCAGGGGTTCGGCACGATCGCGGTGGCTCCGGCCGCCGAGCGGGTACCGATCTTCACGCTGCCCGGCAACCCGGTCAGCGCTTACGTATCGTTCCAGGTCTTCGCCCGGCCGGCGATCGGCGCCCTGCAGGCCTACGACGGCCTCGGCCTGGAGTCCCTCCAGGCCGAGCTGATCGGGCCGCTGCGCTCGCCGCCGGGCCGGCGGTCCTTCCTGCGCGGCGTCCTGGACCGGTCCCGCGGGCAGGTCACGCCGCTCACCGGCCAGGGATCACACCAGGTGGCCACGCTCGGCAAGGCCAACGCGCTGGTGGTGGTGCCCGAGTCGGTGGTGCAGATGGCCGAGGGCGAGACCGCTGAGGTCCTCGTCCTCCCGTGAGGGCTGGCACAGAACCGGCGCGGGAGAGCCGGCTCCGTTCGGACTCTGCTGGCCCCGGGGGGACGACCCCCCGAGCCCCCCGAAACCCGGAAGTATTGTGACCAACATGAGCGAAACCGCGTTTTCAGGGCTCACGCACGTGGACGGCGCCGGCCACGCGCGGATGGTCGATGTGTCCGGTAAGCCGGTGACGGCCCGGTCGGCCTGCGCGTCCGGGCGGGTGCTGCTGTCGGCCGAGGCGGTCGCGGCCCTGCGCGCCGACCAGGTGCCTAAGGG
>JBAUAY010001185.1:0-4499 GCA_049676235.1 Streptosporangiaceae bacterium | reverse complement strand
CTCCTCGCCTGACCCGCCCACCCGCGACCCGGCACGGACGTGACACCATGCTGCCGCTAGGTACTGCCGCTAGGTACTGCCGCTAGCCGGATCGATGGACCATCGAGTCGGCTCTGGGCGGTTCGATGGAACATCGAGCCGGCTCGCCGCGGCGCCAGGACCGGTGCGGGACTCAGCCAACACCGCTCCTTCGGGCGGGCTGTCACATTCGTGGGTTCTTTTCCTGGATCGGACGTGAACCTACGGCGGGGATAGCGCGTCCCTTTCTGTAGAGGTCCGGCGTAAGCGGGGCGCCGGACCTCAAAAAAGCTCGGCAGGCGGAAGCCGAGCGGCAGGCCCGGCGAGAGCGGGGCGCCGGGCCACGGCCTGGCGTGAGCGGGGCGCCGGGGTCCTGTCGAGTTTGCGCCAGGCGTCGGGACCCCGCGCCTGGCGCCGAAGCTTCCGCGGCCCGACTGTGATGGGAGCGGCTGGCCCTCCGCGCACTGCGGCGGAGCGCCAGCCTGGCTCCGGGCTGGCTTATCTGGGCTGGCTTATCTGGCGTCCGCGTCGAGTACCTGGTGCGCGCGGGCGACCAGCGTCGGGACGGCCAGTCCCTCCTGTTCGAAGCCCTCGCCCACCGTCTGGCGCTGCAGGTAGCGCGCGTGGATGCCCTCGAGCACGACGGCGAGCTTGAAGTAGCCGAACGCCACGTAGTAACCGATCCGGGATATGTCCCGTCCGGTCCGCTGAGCGTACCCGGCGGCGAATTCGGCCCGGGTCAGGAAGCCCGGACTGGTGGTGGCGTCCGTCCTCAGGCCGGGCCCGGGAGCGGCCGAACCAAGCGCCGGCTCGAGCCAGCCTTCCTCGCCTGCGTCGGTCCAGTAGACCAGGGTCAGCCCCAGGTCCGCGAGCGGGTCGCCCAGGGTGGCCATCTCCCAGTCCACCACGGCTGTGATCCGCGGCTGCGGCGCCAGCGTCACCAGGACGTTGTCCAGCCGGAAGTCCCCGTGCACCAGCGTGGTCTCGCCCTCGGGCGGGAGCGTCGCCGTCAGCCGCCTCACCAGCTCGTCGTACCCGGGCACCTCCCTGGTCTTGGACAGCTCCCATTGCCGCTGCCAGCGGCTCAGCTGGCGCGTGAGGTATCCGGCGCCGCGGCCGAGCCCGCCGAGGCCGGTCGTCTCGACGTCGACCCCGTGGATGGCGGCGAGCATGTCGGCCAGCCGTTCGGACAGTTCCCTAGCCTGCTGTTCGGCGAGCACGGCGGTGTCCTGCCGGGACCTGAGCACCGCCCCGGGCACGTGCTCCATCAGGTAGAACGGCGCGCCTACGACTTCGGCGTCGTCACCGAACGCTACCGGCCGGGCCACCGGCACCTGGGTGCCCGCCAGCGCGGACAGGACGCGGAACTCCCGCGACATGTCGTGCGCGGTGGGCAGCACGTGGCCGAGCGGCGGCCGACGGAGCACGAGAAGCCTGTCTCCGCCGGGTCCGCGGACGGCCAGGCGGTAGGTCAGGTTCGACCGGCCGCCCGCGATGAGCTGGATGTCGGTCAGCTCGACGGGCTCGTCGGCCATGGCCTGGCTGAGCCACTTCTCCAGCCGCACAGGACTGGGGATTCCCGGGGGAGGAGCGCTGGTTACGGTCATGATGTACCGAATCGTAGACCGGACGGGACGCAAATCTTAACGCTCCCCCTATGGACTAAACATCAACGGTGACGTAAGCAGGTGAAAGGGAGCTAGAAGGTCTAGACCGTTCTAATGTGGGAGGCAAGCCCTGTGGCTGACGCGTGGATGCCGGGCGCCAGATGCATCCGAGCCCAGACCGACGGGGGGCAACTCGGGGGTGGAGCACCGCGGGTGGTCTGGCTCACGCTAGGCACCGACCCGCGCGTCATATCGGTCTGGTCGGCCGCGCAGCGGCTCAACCAGGAAAACCGGCCAACTCACCTGGTATGGGATCCATTGACTGGTGACATCGCGCAACTGCTGCCGATCGTCCGGGCGGGCGGCGCGCTCGGCATGCCCGAGTACCTGGATTTCGCGCCGGACCGGCTGCCGACCCGCCCTGCGGGGGTGAACCGCGAGGGCAGGCTGTGCGTCCAGATCGGGGTGCTCGGCTCCTGCCGGGAGCCGTTCACCAGCTTCCAGATGATCGGGCTGGCCGCGATCCTCGGCTGGCTGGACTCCTGGCAGATCCCGCGGCGCTGGCCGGCCGGCCAGCCGGCCCCGTTCCGGCAGCTGACCAGGCCCCGTAGCCGGGCGCTGTGGGCTCGCGGCGGCCACTACGGCGCCTCGCAGGTACCCGAGTGCGACAACCTCGGCCCAGGCGGCATCGACATCGACCAGCTCACCCGGGTGGATGTTGGTATCGCCCGCGAGCTGGCCGGGCCGACTCATACCAACGGAGCCCCCATCCGTTTGGGCCCTCGCACTACGCACGAGATCCCCGGGCTCCGGGCCGCGGCCGTCTGACATCCCCGCGAGCCAAACGGCCGCCGGCGCCGCCTGGACTGGTGCGCCGGGACTGACCCGCCCGGGCGCGCACCCGGCGGGCGGATCATCTCCCGCAGCGCAACGCACCTCGGTTCGTTCGGCTAAAAAAGATTCTTTGCTGGCGGGACAGCGGGGCCGACGTCATAGTCTGTGACTATGAATGACCGGCTCGTGTGGATCGACTGCGAGATGACGGGGCTCGACATCGAACGTGACGCGCTCATCGAGATCGCGTGCCTGGTGACCGACGCCGAGCTCAACCTGCTCGACGAGGGCATTGACCTGATCATCAAGCCGCCGGCCGAGGCCCTGGAATCGATGCCGGAAGTGGTCCGCGAGATGCACACCGCCTCCGGCCTGCTCGCCGAACTGCCCGGCGGGATCGCGGTGACCGAGGCCGCCGAACTCGTGCTCGGCTACGTACGCGGGCACGTCCCCGAGGCCAGGAAGGTGCCGCTGTGCGGCAACTCGATCGCCACCGATCGCTGGTTCATCGCCCGTGACATGCCCGAACTCGACACCTACCTGCACTACCGGATGGTCGACGTGTCCAGCATCAAGGAACTGGCGCGGCGCTGGTACCCGCGGGCCTACTTCTCCTCCCCGGCCAAGCACGGCGGGCACCGGGCGCTGGCGGACATCAGGGAGAGCGTGCAGGAACTCCGGTACTACCGGGAGGCGGTGTTCGTGCCGCGGCCGGGCCCGGATTCCGCGACCGCACGGGAGATCGCCGCACGGTACTCCGAGCCGGGCGCCCCGGGCGCCTAGCGCATGTGACGCGCGGCGGCTCGGGGACCGCTATACTCTTCGTTAGCCGCGCGATGTCCTTGGGGGCAGCGCGCGTTCTGCTGCCGCCGGGCCGTAGGGCCTGGGCGACGATGGTGGGCGTAGCTCAGTTGGTTAGAGCGCCAGGTTGTGGTCCTGGATGTCGCGGGTTCGAATCCCGTCGCTCACCCCAAGTATTTCCCCACGTCAAGTGGTCCTTGCTGTCCGTTGCGGCGGGCTGTTTGGCGTGTCCGA
Source organism: Streptosporangiaceae bacterium (assembly GCA_049676235.1). GTDB lineage: Bacteria > Actinomycetota > Actinomycetes > Streptosporangiales > Streptosporangiaceae > Palsa-504. The sequence goes on along the minus strand of JBAUAY010001185.1, from coordinate 1,005 downwards.
TGCCGATTTTGGGAGCGAACTGTCCGACTTTGGGAGTCGCCCCGCAGGGGCCGAAGATCTTGGCAGGGCACGGACTCTCAAGTCCCGGAGTGCAGTCGTCTGATGGCTGATCACCAGGCGTGGTTGCCTGGCCGCAAGGTCCGCTTCCGTAGGTGCGAGATCCGCCTTTAGAGGAAAGGCCTCGCGCCCGACACGCCTGGAGGGCGCTGGCGAGCAGATCACCCGGTCGGGGCTGCCCAATTTGCCGCGGCTGGGCGCGCTGCGTGGATGCCGCCGTCTGGTGCTCCTGCCGCGGCTGCGTGCTAGGGGCCGGGACCGCGGAGTGTCCAGGCGGCGAGTTCGGTTCGGTTTGTCAGCTGCAGTTTCGCCAGGATGCTTCGCACATGCCCCTCGACGGTCCGCTCGGAGAGCACCAACTGGCTGGCAATCGCGCGGTTGGTGATCCCGGCCGAGACCAGGTCCGCTATTTCCCGCTCGCGCGGGGTCAGCGGATCACCGGCTCTGATGGCCTGCTCCAGATCGTTGACGAGATGTTCTGCGCGGCCGGCCGGGCCGGGCATGTCGAGGCGGCGCGCCTCCGTGGCTGCCTGCCAGGCGAGCAGCCGGGCCTTCGCGTAGTCGCCGCGAGCGGCGCGCGTCCTCAGTGCGCCGGCCCAGTCGAGCCTGGCGAGGGCAACCAGCGGCCTGGCCCCGAGCCGGGTGTCGATCGTCACGGCGGCGGCGAAGTGGCCGAGTGCGTCCTCGGTCCGGCCAAGCAGCGCCGCTAGCCGGCCAAGCGGCCAGTGCGCTGAGCCGGACAGGTATGCCAGGCCAGTGCCAGTGGCCCCTGAGTCGTTGACGTGCGAGTGGATCAGGTCGTAGGCGGCCCGCGCCATCTCGCTGTCACCGAAGGCGATGATCAGGTCCATCAGCTGGGTGAGAGCGCCGAGGGTCCTGGTGTCCTTGTCCCCTGCGGCGGGCAGGTGGCGGAGGGTCTCGTAGACAGCCTGGGCCTCGTCGGTCCGG
>JBAUAY010001184.1:0-3341 GCA_049676235.1 Streptosporangiaceae bacterium | reverse complement strand
AATGCTGATCCCCTTTATCTTCTAAGGACGCGCGGCACGTGCTGGCGGGATGGGCGCGGCCGCGCTGCTGGCCGCGGGGCCTGCTCCTGCGCCAGCGCGATGCCTGAACCGGATCCTGCCCAGGGTCAGCAGGTGATCATAGGCGTTGACGTAGATCAGCACCGCTTGATGCCGTGCATAGCGCAGAAGCTCGGCCCGGCCAGGTGCCTCCGGGCCGACCTGGTCCGAGATCGCCTTACCATCCAGCTCCCACGGGCAGCCGGGCTGTGGCGCGTTCGAGAAGTCCTCCAACGCCGTGCGGAGGGCCTCGGCTTCCTCAGCGAGGACCCGGTTAGCGACCAGCACCAGTTCGGGCAGCGGGATCCCGGAGGGCGGGCGTATGGTCATTCCTTCATGATCGGGGACACCTGGCGGTTATTGAACACAGCCGTGTACGCCTTCTCGCAGGACGCCACGCAGCAACCGCAGCGATACCGACCACAGCCCCAGCAATCGTCCACCTGACAACCCAATCGGCTGCCATCACCGGGCACCACCAAGAACAAAAGTCCTGGTCAATGCGATCGAATCACCATGCGCAATTGGTAGGCCTCGGGCCTCGGACACCAACCAAAACCGGCGAGAAGTCCCCAAAACAGACACCGCTTGAACACGCTGGCGGGCCACTCGAACACGTCGGCCGCCCGCCCCCATCGGCTGGCGCTGCGCTCTATTCCAGGAGGCAGCTGTGACAACCCCGCACCTCACTGAGCACCCGGCCGCATCCCAGCAGGCCATCGTCGACGCCGCGCTGCTGATGCTCCGGCAGATGGGCCTGTCGCCTGATGACCTGGTGACCGCCTCACGGCGGACCTGCGTTTCGAGGACTTCGAGGTCGAGCGGACCAGGATGGTTCTCGACGCGGAACTCTGCGGTGACCGGTTTGTCAGGCACCGACGATCTGCTCGATCAGCGAGAGGTCATCGAAGTACGTCCGGAAGGACCGGATCTTCCCCTCGCGGAAGTCGGCCACCGTGACGCCGGGCAGTTGGACGTGCCGTCCTGTTGCTTCCAGCACGCTAGCCTCGTCTAGCACGAGCGGCCCTGTGTGATCGGCTTCGACGAGCCATTCGGCGAACGCCTTGTTGCCCGCTTCGTCCAGTCCCCGGAACGTAATCACGACGTTGGAGAACGCTTCTTCGCGGAGGGCGGCGAGTGCCGCCAGCCCGGACGGGGTGACGTACGGCGACCAGCCGACTACGTCGTCGGTGAACAGGGTCTTAAGGTCACTTGATGCGGCACGGATCTCGGCCTTGAGCGCGTCCGCTAGCACCTCTTTGCGTGATCCACTCATTTCAGCCCTCTGTTCCTGCCGGGAATCGATCTGTCCAGCATCTTCTGGTAATCCGGCATGGGGTCAGGTCCCGAGTATTTTCGCCTTGGCCGCCGCGAACTCATCGTCTGTGAGCGCGCCCTAGGTGTGCAATTGTGCGAGGTGTTCGATCTCGTCGGCCGGGTCCGCCGGAGGGGGCGCATATTGCGCCTGGTCCTGGCCGTTGGGCACGCGGACAATCGCTTCTGTCGGCCGTTCTTCGCGCGTGAGCGTCCACATCCCGCCGACGGTGCTGGTGGTAACCAAGTTCCTTGAGGAAAGAGGTGCAGAGGACGGCGAGGGGTTCTCGCTCACTTTTGGCTAATGTGGCTCTTCGAAGTTAACCGGGGTGGCGTAGCTGTCTGCTGACGGGGTGTAGCGGCTGGGCAAGGGCTGGCGTGTCGCTGCATGGGGGTGCCCGCGGCTTTCAGATCATGGTTCTTTCCGCGGAGCATGATCACCGGAGAGCCGGACGAGGAGGAGCCGGCCAGGGGATTGGCTGGAGCTAGCCCAGATATCGCGTCGATGTCACCTCGGCGGTGCCAGCCGGGACTGGGACTTCGTTCCGGCGCGACCGCGGCGTCACGCAGGGCTCGGCTCAGTGATCAGGAGTCTTGTTGCCTCAGCGATGCAGCGAGGTCGGCTGCGACGCGATCGGCGGCGGCGGCGCATGCCGGCGAGATCGTGTCCCAGAGCATGAAGTTGTGGACCATGCCCTGCTCGCGGCGGACGGTCGTGGTGACGCCGGCTTCGCGGAGGTGCCCGGCGTAGGCCTCGCCCTGGTCGCGTAGCGGATCGTGCTCGGCTGTGATGACGAATGCGGTCGGAAGCCCGGTCAGGTCGGGCGCGAAAAGCGGGCTCACCCGCGGATCGGTGAGCATCGCCGGCTCGGGGACCCACTGGCTGTTGAACCACTCGATATCAGCAACGTCCAGTCCGAAGCCGTGACCCTTCTCGCGCATCGAGGCACCCGAATTGCTGAGATCGGTGTTCGCGTAGATCAGCAGCTGCGCGCGGGGCAGCATTCCGGGTGCTTCATCGCGCAGGCGCAGGCAGGCCAGGGCGGCGATCGTGCCGCCGGCACTGTCGCCTGCGATGGCCACCGCCGCAGGTGCTATCTGCAGCTCCGGTGGCTGCGACGCGATCCACCGCAGCGCTGCGACGGCGTCGTCGACCGCCGCAGGCCAACGATGCTCAGGTGCCCGGCGGTAGTCCAAGGCGAGCACCGGCACGCCCGAGCGATCGGCGAGGCGCCGGCAAGCGCGGTCGTGGGTCTCCAGGTCTCCGAACACAAACCCGCCGCCGTGCAGGTAGAGGACGAGCGCGGTGGCCTGGGCTGCGGGCCGGTACAGGCGAGCCGCACGGCCGTCAGGCGGTACACGCAGGTCACGCACGGCGCCCAGCCCGGGCCCCTGGGCTCGAGCCGCTGCCCGCTCTGCGGCCGCCGCCCGCAGGGCCGCCGCTCCGGTTTCGGCCGCGGAGCGGATCTGCCGCGCATTGAAGTCATCCAGGAAAGCAGTGAGCTCGTCGTCCGCCAGGCGAGGCGCCATGGCCCGATGGTAGCCCTGCAATCCGTCGCTCGTACCGCGCGGGCAGGACGCAACCCGGCACTCCCACCGCCGCTTCACCCACACCACGCTGACCTGGTCCCAGCCATAGCCGATATCAGCCGACCGTGTCACCACCTGTTCCCTGACATGCTCCGACGCCGTCTTGCACACAGGACACACGCGCGCACCCGGGTCCGCCGTCACAAGCCACACCGTCCGGCCGCCGCCGGGCTCCTCATCAACCTCACACCACGATCGCCGAGTTCGGCGACCAGCTTGTCCTGGTATGCCCGCAACGCCAGGTTGCAGTAGGGCACCACTCGCCTCGATAGAACACCACCACCGCAGGCTTACCATCCCGGGCCACCGCCAGGGTGGTGGACCGGCCGTGGGCGTCGAGGAGGTCACCATCCGGCATCTCCGTCCCGGGAGCCGCTACG
>JBAUAY010001183.1:0-4443 GCA_049676235.1 Streptosporangiaceae bacterium | reverse complement strand
GCCGTACCCGGGGTCGGCCGCCCTGGCAGGCGGCCGCGGCCGCGCTCGCGGTGTGGGCGGTCACCGGTGCCCGTTCGCTACATCATGAGGCCGAACGGACCCGGCTATCGCTGCACCGTCACGATCTTGCCTCGGCCCGGGAAGTCCTCCCCAGCCTGTGCGGCCGCGACCCGGCTCAGCTGAACGCCGACCAGATCGCCCGGGCGGTGATCGAGTCGGTCGCCGAGAACACCTCAGACGCCGTGGTGGCGCCGCTGCTGTGGGGCGCCGTCGCCGGGCTTCCCGGGCTGGTCGCTTACCGCGCGGTCAATACGCTCGACGCGATGGTCGGCTACCGTTCGGCCAGGTACCTGCGGTTCGGCTGGGCCTCGGCGCGCCTAGACGACGTGGTCAACTGGATTCCGGCCCGCGTCACCGCCGCGCTGACCGCGGCCTGCACCCCGCTGGTGACGAAAGCCAGCCCCGTTTCAGTCCTGCGTACCGTACGCCGGGACGGCGGCCGCCATCCGAGCCCGAACGCGGGCCGGTGCGAGGCCGCCTTCGCGGCTGCCCTCGGTGTCCGCCTCGGCGGGACGAACGTCTACGACGGCGTGACCGAGGCGCGCCCGGAGCTTGGGGGTGGCGGGCGCGCCCCGGAGTCGGAGGACATCCGCCGCGCGATCTTGCTGTCCAGGGCGGTTACCGTGTCCGCGACCGCCCTGGCCGTACTAGTAGTGGTGCTTACCGGCGGACGAAGAAGCCGACCACGAAGAGCACGAGCGCTATGAGGGCGACCCACCACAGCAGGTGGAGGGCGAACCCTGCGCCGGCCAGGGCGAGGACGACCAGTATGGCCAGGATCAAGAGCAACATTTCGGGGCCTCCTTGTTAAGCCTTAGTGGCCTACAAGTACCCTCAGGGATCTCGCCAAACATGCCGGCCAGTAGCCTGCATCCGTGCGAGGGACGCTGCTGGTCGCCGGGACGGGTTCGGACGCGGGCAAGAGCGTGCTGGTGGCCGGGCTGTGCCGGTGGCTGGCCCGGCAGGGCGTGAAGGTGGCGCCGTTCAAGGCGCAGAACATGTCGCTGAACTCCTTCGTGACGCTGGACGGCGCCGAGATCGGCCGCGCCCAGGCCATGCAGGCGGCCGCGGCGGGCATCGAGCCGACGGCCGACATGAACCCGGTGCTGCTCAAGCCGGGCAGCGACCGGCGCAGCCAGGTGGTCGTACTCGGCCACCCCGAAGCCGAAGCCGACGCGGTGGGCTACCGGGCGCACGCGCCGCGGCTCCGGCAGGTCGCGCTGGACAGCCTCACCCGGCTGCGCGACGCCTACGACGTGGTCATCTGCGAGGGCGCGGGCAGCCCGGCCGAGATCAACCTGCGCGACACCGACGTGGCCAACATGGGCCTGGCCCGGGCGGCCGGCCTGCCCGTCATCGTGGTCGGGGACATCGACCGCGGCGGAGTGTTCGCCGCCATGTACGGCACGCTGGCCCTGCTCTCGCCCGCCGACCAGGCGCTCATCTCCGGCTTCGTCATCAACAAGTTCCGGGGCGCCCCGGAACTGCTCGACAGCGGGCTGACCATGTTGCAGCGCCTCACCGGCCGCCCGGTCTACGGCGTCCTGCCCTGGCGCGAGGGCCTCTGGCTGGACGTCGAAGACTCGCTGTCCTTGGCGACGCGTGAGCCGGACCGGGGCACGCCGCCCGGCTCGTTCGGCCCCAAAGATTTTCTCCGGGTCGCGGTGGTCAGCCTGCCGCGGATCAGCAACTTCACCGACGTCGACGCGCTGTCGGCCGAGCCTGGCGTGCTGGTCCGGTTCGCGGTAAGGCCGGCCGATCTCGCCGACGCGGACCTCGTGGTGCTGCCCGGGTCCCGGGCCACCGTCGCCGACCTGGACTGGCTGCGGGACCGCGGCCTGGCCGACGCGGTCACCGAGCGGGCGCGGACCGGGCGGCCGGTGCTCGGCATCTGCGGCGGCTACCAGATGATGGCCAGCCAGATCGACGACCCGACCGAATCGCGGCGCGGGCTGGTCGAAGGGCTCGGGCTGCTGCCGGTGCGCGTCCGATTCGGCCCGGAGAAGATCCTCGGCCGCCCGCAAGGCCGCGCGCTGGGCGCGCCGGTGGCCGGGTACGAGATCCATCACGGCGTCGCCGAGATCACCGACCCGACGGGAAGCGGGATCAAAGGGGCGGAGCCGTTCCTTGACGGCTGCCGCCGCGGCCCGGTGTGGGGCACCAGCTGGCACGGCGCGCTGGAGAACGACGAGTTCAGGCGCGCCTTCCTGGCCGAGGTGGCGGCGTTGGCCGGCCGGGACTTCACGCCCGCGCCCGGCACCGATTTCGCCGCCGTGCGCCAGGCACGGCTGGACGCGCTCGGCGACCTGGTGGCCGGCTACCTCGACACCACCGCGCTGAGCCAGCTGATCTCCGGCGGGCCGGTACCCGGCCTGCCCACGCTCAGCGTCGATCTGCGCGTCCTGTAACCGGGCCGCTTCTATCCGTTGACCCCGGACACTTGAAGGTTCTAGGGTTCGCTTCAAGAACTTTGGCTCGGCATGCGAACCTGCGGTCAGGGAAGGGTCGGCATGAACGACTGGGACGCAACGGACTACGCGGCCAAGGACAACGTGCTGCGTGTCGTCCGGCTGGAAGCCGAGGCACTGTTCGCGATGGCGGGAGCCGCTGACTCCTGGACCGCGGCGACCGCGTGCCCGCAGTGGGAGGTCCGCGACGTCGTCGGTCACCTGATCGACGTGACGGAGAGCTACTTCACCGGATTTGACGCGGCCGCTGCCGGCCAGGACGTGGCTGAGCCGCTGGGCCTGAAGGTGATGCGCGACCGCCTCGATGAGGGCGCGAAGAGCCACCGCGAGCTGGCCCAGGGCGAGGCGATGGAGCGGCTGCGGGCCGACTTTGACAAGATGATGGAGCTCTGCGCGGCGCTCGGCCCGCAGGAGTGGGGCGGGCAGCAGATCACGCACAAGTTCATGGGCCCGCTGCCGGCCTTCTTCTACCCCGTGTTCCAGCTCATGGACTACAGCGTGCACGGGTGGGACATCCGCCAGGGGACCGGCCGGGCGCACGGGCTGGCCGGCGACACCGCGGACCTGCTGGTGCCGTTCATGTTCATCTTGTGGCAGGCGACCACGGAGGTTCCGGCCGACAGCGAGGCGCTCGCCGTCGGCATCAGGGTTTCCGGCCGCAACGCCGTCGACTACCTGGTGAACATCACGTCCGAGGGCCTGAGCTACGCTCAGGAAGACGTGTCCGGCATGCCCGCCGTGATCGAGTTCGATCCTGGGAGCCTGGTGCTGACCGCGTTCGGCCGAGTGAACGCGGGCACCATCCGGGGTGATCGCGCGGTGGCCGACAGGTTCTTGAACTCGTTCTTCCGGATCTGAGGGGGCGCTGGTACATGAATCTCGCCGCTATCGAGGCGGAGCGGGCCCGGTTGCACGCTGAGTACGTCCAGGCCGACCGGCCGGAGAGCAGCGCGCGGGGCATCCACCACACCGCGCTGCTCAGCTCGGACGTGGAGCGTACGATCCGTTTCTATCAGGGGATCCTCGAGTTCCCGTTGACCGAGATCATCGAAAACCGCGACTTCGCGGGGTCCAACCACTTCTTCTTCGACGTCGGTCACGGCAACCTGCTGGCCTTCTTCGACTTCCCCGGCCTCGACCTCGGCCCGTACGCCGAAGTCCTCGGCGGCTTGCATCACATCGCGATCTCGGTGACGCCGGAGAAGTGGGCCGCGCTGCGCGCCAACCTGGACGCGGCCGGCGTCTCCTATCTCGAGGAGAGCGGGGTGTCGCTGTATTTCCGCGATCCCGACGGCGCCCGCCTGGAACTCCTCGCCGACCCCCTGGGCGAGATGTACGGCCAGCACGTGCTCTAGGACTTGGAAGCCATCTCGCGCGCTCGGGGCGCGCTCTACGGGCTGGCGCTCGGCGACGCGCTCGGCATGCCCACGCAGATGCTCTCCCGTGAGCAGATACGCGACCGCTGGGGCGAACTCCTGCCCGGCTTCGAGGCCGCCCCGCCCGGTCATCCCATCGCCGAGGGCCGGCCGGCCGGTGCGGTCACCGACGACACGGAGCAAGCCATCCTGCTGGGCAGGCTCCTGGTCAGGGGGCATGGAACCGTAGATCCGCGGGAACTGGCGACCGCCCTGGTCTGCTGGGAGCACGACATGGCCGAACGCGGCTCCCTCGACCTCCTCGGTCCCTCGACCAAGCGCGCCGTCGCCGCCGTCCTGGCCGGCACCCCGCTGGACGAAGCAGGCGCCGCCGGCGACACCAACGGCGCCGCGATGCGCATAGCCCCGGTAGGAATCGCCGTGGCCCTGCCCGCCGCATCCGCCAGCCACGCGGATCTGTCGACGCTGGTTGACTATGTGGTGATGGCCAGCAGCGTCACGCACAACACCGGGATCGCGCTCGCCGGGGCGGCGGCCGT
>JBAUAY010001182.1:0-2529 GCA_049676235.1 Streptosporangiaceae bacterium | reverse complement strand
GCCTCACCCGGCCTGTTGGCCGGCGCGCCCGCAGGCCGGCCTGCCGAGGAGCAGCCCGCTGCCACAAGCACCATGACAAGGGCGCCGCACACGGCTCCTGCCAGGAGCCGGCAACGTGGCCCGACCCGGCCCGGAACACTGCTCCCGGCGGGCTGGCCGGTCAGCTGCGGCTTGTCCGCGATCGCGGTAAGCGCTGGCGAGTCCAGCGCCAGCGGCGGGCTGGTGGGCTGGGCCTGCTCGTGGCCGTCCGGCTGGGGTGGCTGCTCGGGCGCGGGCCGCTGGGGCAGGAACAGGGTAAGGGCGGTGACGAAAGCCAGGATCTTCGACGCGATGTTCAGCGCGGTGGGGAGCGGGGCCGACGGGTAGCCGAATCCGGACAGGGCCCAGACCGCGAACACGCCCAGCATCAGCGCGAAGGAAAAGAACGTGGCCCTGGTCAGCCGCACCATCGGCGACAGCCGCAGGAGCAGCAGCGTGGTGATCGCGATCAGGAACAGGGGCACGAAGAACAGGGCCCGGTACAAGGCCGGGTCGGGCGGGATCGGGGGGTAGGTCCTGGCCATCACGATGAGGTCGAACGGGAGCTCAAAGATCCAGGGAGCGGCTAGCGCGCCGATAGCGCCGCTAGCCAGCCGCGTCCCGAAGCCAGGCGAGCTGCGCGAGATGATGATGACGAAGACGACCGCGACCGCCAGCAAGGTGATCGGGGCGATGCGATCCGCGGGCGGCGCGGTCGCCGTTGGGCCATACGCGTGAACGTATTGCCGGGCGTAGATGACCAGGCAGATCAGGAACGCCGCTATCGAGGCGGCCCAGGCCAGGATCATGGCGATCCGGCCCGCTGGTCCGGGCCGGGTGGCCCGGACGGGCAGCGGCAGCCGGATTCCGGCGAAGGTCACACCACCTGCGACGGCCAGCAAGCCGATGGCGAGCCAGATCTTGGCGTCCCCGCCGTAGCTGACCCATGTGCCGTACTGAGTCATGATGGGTACCCGCTTTCAGAAGCCGCGCGCTGCCCGGACAGGCCCCGCATTAAATTGATATCATAATGATAGGTTTTTCATATCAGCTCTGTCAACCGGGATGACCCGGGCGATCGCACGATCCCGCCAGGACGAGCTGTGATTACGCTGCCGTGAGCCCAGTCGGCTGCCGGGCTAAGCTGGGTGCATCGGCTCAGGGCTGAGAATCCGCGGGTCAGGATCCGCGCGGGCGATGCCGGGTGATGCCGGGTAACGTGCCTGCTGTGACCCGGGTACGCGGCTGAGCGAAGCCCGGGCAGTGCCTACCGGACCGGCCTGGGGAGCTCGGCTCATCTACCCGTGTCACATTTCCCGGCGGCCCGGCGTCATGCGGATGAGGCCCGTTATCCAGCCGATGTGACAGGAAGGTGCTCCATGGCACGCATTGAAGGCGTATCGAAGTCCCAGGCCGGCCCAGTCGTCAAGCTCGTATACAGATTTGGGCCCAGGGCGATGAAGAAGCTCACCGGCCGCGATCCGCAGACCGGCAACGGGATCGAGCCGATCCAGATCTGGGCGTACCAGCCGAAGATGATGGTGGGCATGGGCAGGTTCAACCAAGCAGTCCGCAAGGGCAAGGCCGTCGATGAGCGGACCAAGAACCTGGTCGAGCTGAAGGGCGCGCAGATGATCGGGTGTGAGTTCTGCGTCGACCTCGGCTCACAGATATGCCGCAACTCCGGCTTCTCCGACTCCGAACTCCTCGCCCTGCCGCGCTACCAGTCCAGCGACCTGTTCACCGATCGCGAGAAGGCGGCGCTGGACTACACAGTCGCGGTGATGCGCACACCGGTCGAGGTCACAGACGAGCTGTTCACGCGAGTGCGGTCATACTTCGACGAGCGCCAGCTGGTGGAGATCACCGCCCTGCTGACGCTGGTGAACATCGACCGCTTCAACGCCGCGTTCGGGATCGGCTCAGCGGGCTTCAGCGACGGAATGGTATGCGTCCCGCCAGACCGGCCCGACCCTGAACCATCCTCTGCCCGCATCACCGGGCCCGCCGCCCAGCCCGGCGGGACGGCGACCATCTCGTGACCTAACGGAACGGGCTGTGCTGACAGCACCGCGCCCACCGCATCAATTGGCGGCCGCCCGTGCGACGGGGCATCGTCCGGACAGCCCGCGCATTTCCGGTAAGCGGCTTGTGTGAAATTCCGCACAAGGCGTCTCCGCGGAAACGTCGCGGGCTGCTGCCGCCGCAGATGCTCGTCACCCTGAGATCTGGAACTGAGCCGGCTCCGTGCCGCCTCACCGGCGGGCGGCGGAATCCTTCTCGGCCGCCCGGGCGAGGTCCGGCCGGGCGTCGAGAACGGGTCGCATCCGCCGCCAGGCCTCCTCCCGCTTGGCCGGGATGTACTCGGTGGGCCAGTACCCCTCGTGCGGGCGGTAGCCCTTGAGCACCCGGCGGGCCACGGTGGCCTTGTGCACCTCGTCGACGCCGTCGGCGATGCCCATGGCGGGCGCCGACGCGTACATGGCCTGGATGGGCGTGAGATCGGTGGTG
>JBAUAY010001181.1:0-4376 GCA_049676235.1 Streptosporangiaceae bacterium | reverse complement strand
GGATCATGCACCACCAGCTCTTGCTCCACCGGAGCCGCTGTTGGTAGGTGAGCTTGGCGTTGGTCGGCATCGCAGACCAAACGACCGCCTCGTTCACACCGACGACTTCGCCTTCCAGCGCTGAGTACATCGCCAGGGCACGGTCATCCCCATAGGTCCCGTTGAGGTATCGCTCCTTATTCTTGAACAGGATGTGTGCGCGGTAGACCGCGAGCGCCCCCGAGGTGGTCTCCAGGGTGCCGAGCAGCGACCGGCTGGCGCGCATCATTACGCATGAGGTGCCGATATTCATGTCGGCTAGGCGGGTGAGCAGGTTATGTTTCCGGTTGCGTACAAGGACCATGCCGGTGGTAGCCATAACGGCGCCGCCCGCTATAACCCGAGACCGGTGGCGCCGGCGCCGAGGACGTCCACCTCTGGAAAAGGCCCGGAGCTGATGCTCCAGCGCGTATCGGTCCAGGATGCTGTCACCATCCACGGTGAGGATGAAGTCCCAATCGGCCGCGTTCATGCGATCCAGCGCATATACCTGGGCGGACCGCTTGCCGCCGTTCTCCTTCCGCAGCCAAGTGACCCTCGGGTGGTAGAAGGGCTGACCGACTGGAACCTCCGAGCCGTCATCGACGACATAGACCATCTCAGGCGGCATTGATTGCCCGAGGATGGAATGGACGACGGTCCTCAGTTCCTCCGGATCCTCGTCGTAGGCGGGCACGATGGCCGCCACCCGGCCGGCCGCGACTGGATCCTCATTGAATCGGCGGCCTATCAGGAAAGCGAGCATGCAGAACAATAGGGTGCCGTTCGCCAGCAGCCAGTAGCTGAGCACGATTGGGCTACTCAAGAGACCGTGCCAGCTAAACAATGTGGTAATGGTGAGCGCGGTTACTACCACCAGGATGATCAGTGAGATCACGACCCGACCCCGGAAGGTACCCGATCTTGAACACGGGAGGCTCGGCGGCCCGTGGACCAGAGATCTTCCCTCGAAGCTGCCCCATGGGACGTCTGGGGTGATGCGCCGGTACCGAGTTCTCACGCGGTACAGCACGCAGCCGACGATAACGCCGATCATCGCGATGGCGATGATGAAGCCGAGGACGGCTGGCAGGGTCAGTGGCACGGCGGCCTGGTGCACATGCGAAAGAAACTGCCGTACGTGGAGGCGGCCCGTCAGCACGGCTAGGGCCACGAGTTCCGACAGCAATGCGACGCCGGCGATTACGTCGAAGAACGCGAACCATGCCCTGCGGCTATAGCGGCTCTGATCTTCGCTGGCATAAGGCGGCTTAGGGCGCGCAGCAAGCCTCGGCTCGCGATAATCCTCCTCAGCTGTACGGGCCTCATGACTTCCCCCGCGGGACCCAAAGAGTTCCTCATCGAACACCTTCAGCGGCTGCGTCATTGCGACCGCTTCCGGCGCCTCAGGACCTGCCAACCGCGATTGTGCGTATGTTTGGGGCCAGATGGTGCGGGTGCTGAAGGTCTGACTAGGCCATTGGGACGATAGCTCTGGCAGCGGTCGCCGAGCGTTCACGCGGCTTCACCACATAGACGATGCGCCGGAAAAACCACGTTCTCGGTAATTAGGTAGCCGAGACGGATAATCAAAGCAGAGCGGGTAGAAGAAAATCGTTGCGACTGTTTCTTGGCAGCATCGATAAGACCACCGACCACAATGCATCCCTCCCAATACACCTGTTCACACCCAGGTGTCAATCCCCCGGACATCCCGCACAGGGCATGTCCGCCCGTGTGGACCATACACCTGTTCACACCCAGGTGTCGATTCCCTCGGACATCCCGCACAGGACATGTCCGCCCTCACAGATATGAGACGCATTTGCAGAGGAGCGGGGTTACACAGTAACTGATAAATTACGGAATGCGATTGAATTTTGTAGACACTCTGAGAAGATGCTCAAGGACGGATAATCAATGTTTATACGATTTGTAGTATTACGCACGTTTCTAGCAGGCAGCCGCCAATTACGGTCTGACCCGGCTGGATGGGTGGGTTGCAGGAGGTTCCTGTGACGTGAATGCAGCCGCCGTGATCATGTTGTTTGTGAGGACAAATGAACACAGGGCGGATCCTGCTGCGCCGCGTGGCGGCAGCGTGGGTGGGGCAGGTTCGGGTGGGTGGCTATGATCGGGACTGTGCTGTGGGCAGGGGTGCGTACGCCCGCGCCGATGATGGCGTAACGATCGCGTAGCCAGTGGCCGGAGACGGTCCGGTCACGATTGTCGTGGTCTCGCCGGTGATCAGCCAGCTCGAGTTGGCCTGGGAAGAGCCTGCCCTGGAAGAGGTGAGACACAGCGTGACCGGGCTGACGGCCTTGATCTTCATGGCCTTGGCATTGCCCCCGCTGCTAGCACGACTGACCGGTGGGCATCCGCCGAATCCTGTCCCGCAACTGGCAGCCCTTGCACCGCTGGCTGTGGTGCCCGGGACCATCGCTGTGATCATCGCAGCGGCCGCGGCTCGATGGCTGGCGGTTCTCTTCGCCATCCCCACAGTGATGCTGTTGATCTGGCAACTGCCACCCCGCAGGCGGATTAGCCACAGAACTTCAGCGGGGCCCTCGCGCGAATCAGGATCTGCTCTGACACTGGTCAGGCTGCGCCTGCTCACCGTCAATGCCCAGGGCGGTGCAGCCGACCCGGCGGCGCTCCTTCGCATTCTGCGGCAGCACAACGTAGATGTCCTAGCAGTTCAGGAACTGACCCCGCATATGGTAGGGCGACTGGCAGCGGCCGGACTCGCGCAATTGCTGCCATTTTCCCATCTCGATCCCCGACCGGGTTCGCCAGGCACCGGACTGTGGGCGCGATGGCCGCTGACTCCGCTACCGCCAGTGCCGGGTCTAACTGCGGCTGCACCACGGGCGCGCATCGATCCGCCGGGTGGGCATCCGGTGACGTTGACCGCTGTCCATCCGCACGCTCCAATAAGCGGGCACGCAGACATATGGCAACGTGAGCTAGTGCTGATCCGGCAGGCATTGGCTACGATCGACGGGCCACAGGTGGTGGCTGGGGACTTCAACGCCAGCCGAGATCACCGGCCGTTCAGAGACCTCCTGGCGGTAGGCTTCCTGGATTGCGCAGACTCCGGCCAGAGCCGATCCTGGCCAGGATTCACCTGGCCCGCCGCCCGGGGAAGGCTACCTGTCATGCGCCTAGATCATGTGCTGGTCTCACGGACCGCCACGGTGCGCATGACTCGCGCCATACGACTGCCCCGTACCGATCACCATGGCGTGCTGGCCGCCATCGAGTTCACACAGGAAACCTGACCGTCTAGTTCCCTGTAGGTCTGCCTCTATCACGCGGCCCGAGTCAGCAACCTGACAGCAACTCACCCGCCCGCCGATTGCCATTCCCCACCGCCGACCACTCCCGGCCTGGTTCGCGGACTGACGGTCAGGCCGCGTACTTCTGGACGAGGGAGCCGACGTTAGGGAGCGCGGCCATGACGTGCTTGGCCGCGCCGCCGCGGACGGCGCGGTATGCCTTCAAGATCGTGGGCCGCTGGGAATGCTCAGCCTGCGCATCGGTCACGGAAAGTAGAGCCTCGGACACCTCCTCGCCGCGCTTGGCCAGGTAGTCGCCGAACCCGGAGGCACCGGAGGCATTGAAGTCCTCCCAGTACGGCTCAAGCTCGGCCACCATAGCCGGAAGCAGGGATTCCACCATGGACTGGAGGTAGCCCGAGGCGACAGTGTTCGCGGTCTTGTACGCGAGCTTGACTGCGGTCCCGGAGACCCCGGACTTGCCGGAGACCTCCTGCTGGATGAGCTTCTGGCAGTCGGCGATCACGTGCGGCCAGGCGTCCGGGGTAAGCAGGATTTCCTGAAGCGTGGCTGCCATGGGCGTCTTATTCTCCTTGTCGATGAAGTGTCCGCACTAGATCCGAGTGCCTCCGGGAGTCCGCGCAAGAGTCGTACCTCCCCGCTTCCCCGGCCGAACCAAGCTAGCGCACTCGCGTCTCGTCAGTGGCCAGAATTCCCTACTGTAACGTCCGTACCAGCCGCCGCTGGTGGTGTTGTTGACCCAGGCCCGGCCGGGAACTCAGCTGGCGCGGCTGGCGGATTCGAGCGCGACCGCCGGCTCGCGGTCAGGCAACAGAGCCTCGGAAGCGTGCTTGCTCTGCGCTTTCCGCCACCGGTGGTAGTAGAAGCGCTCGGCGAGGATGGTGCGCAGAACGCGCCAGCCGTCCCTCGTCGCATTCAGGTTGCTGACGCCGTGGATCCGCGAGTGCTCATAGCTCGCTACCTCTTTAACTTTCAGCCCAGCCTGAGCGATACGGATATTGATCAAGGTCTCGACTTCGAATCCGTCACCCCACAGCCGCGTTCCGCTGCCGACTGGGA
>JBAUAY010001180.1:0-3394 GCA_049676235.1 Streptosporangiaceae bacterium | reverse complement strand
GCGGCCAGCACGCCGATCAGCACCGCGAAGGCGGCCAGCAACACGACGATGCCGGTGACCAGGGCTTCCTTGTCGTGCGTCCCGAAGTGCGCGATCGCGAATTCCTTGACCGGCACGGGGGTCAGGTTGATTGCGGTCTCGCCGACCGCGACGACCGGAGCGCCGTTCGGCCCGGTGACCGCGGCCGTCAGCTCGGCTACGCCCAGCGCCACGGCCCCCGTCAGCAGGCCGACCAGGCCCGATTTTTTGATCACGGCGGCCATTCGGACCTTTTCCCGGAGCAGATTGGCCGCGTCTGGTTATTTCTTACGAAGCGACGCAGGAGCAAGCCGGATGCCTCTTGGCCTCGAATAGGAGGGTATGAGCAGGCCTGATATACGACCGTGGCAGCCGGAACCGGTGCCGGAACATGAGCCGGACCTGACCGCCCTGCTGGCCCTGGTGGCCCGCGGCGACCACCGGGCGTTCGAGCTTGTCTACGGCGAGCTGGCCGGGCCGGTGTACGGGGTGGTCCGGCAGGTGCTGCGAGATCCGGCCCAGTCCGAGGAAGTCGCCCAGGAGGTGCTGCTCGAGGTCTGGCGCTCGGCGTCCCGGTTCGACCCGGCCCGGGGCAGCGCCGCCGCCTGGGCGCTGACCATCGCGCACCGCCGCGCGGTCGACCGGGTCCGTTCGGAGACGGCCGGCTCGCGTCGGGAGCAGAAGGCGGCACCGGCCCTGGCCCACGACGATGACGTGGCCGAAGTCGTCGCGGCCACACTGGATCACCAGCGGGTGCGCCGCTGCCTCGCCGGCCTCACCGAGCTGCAGCGCGAGTCGATAAAGCTCGCCTACTACGGCGGATACACCTACCCGCAGGTCGCGCAGCTGCTCGGAGTGGCCCTCGGCACGGTGAAGACCAGGATCAGGGACGGGTTGATCAGGATGCGTGACTGCATGGAGGTGACATGGTGAAAATCCTGGCCGAAGATTTGCACGTGCTCACCGGCAGCTACGTCCTGGATGCGCTGCCTGATCTGGAACAGGCGGAATTCGAGCGCCACCTGCCGCACTGCCCGTCGTGCGACGCGGAGGTCCGCGGCCTGCGCGAGACCGCGGCCAGACTCGCGATGACGCGGGCGCTCCAGCCACCGCCGGGGATGGAGCAGCGGGTGCTGGCCTCGGCCTACGAGACCAGGCAGCTCCCGCCGCTGGCCGTCGACCACCAGCGCCGGGCCCAGGTGTCGCGGCTGTTCGCCGGGCAGCGGGGCCGGATCCCCAGGCGGGTGGCCGCCTTCGCCGCCGCCGCCAGCGTGGCGGCAGCCGTCGCGCTCGGCGTCACGCAGGTGTCCACTCAGCACCAGCTCGAGTCGGCCCGGGCGCGCGACGCCGCGATCAGCCGGGTCGTCACGGCCCCCGACGCCCGGATCGAGACGACCGGGACGACCGCGGGCGGAAGCGTCACCGTCGTCGCCTCCGCCGCCCTACGGGAGGCCGTCGTCACCGCCACCGGGATGGTTTCCCCGCCGGCGGGGCGGGTTTACCAGGTGTGGGTGATGAGTCCGTCCGGCGCCCGCTCGGCGGGCCTGATGGCCGGGCCCAGCACCCTGCTGGCTTCCGCGGTGGTCCCAGGAGACCGGATCGGGATAACCGTCGAGCCCGCGGGCGGGACGTCGAAGCCCACCACGACGCCCGTCGCGGTCCTGTCCGCCTAGCCCTACCTGGCCCGGGACCAATCCGGGTCACCGGCGGCTCCCGAATGAACCCCCGAAGAGGCGCGCTAGAGGGCCCTATCCGCGCTCGGCTACGGCCTTGATCTTCTCCAGGGTGGCGCGCATGCCGGCCAGGTTGGTGCGCAGGCGCGCGCGCCCGGCCACGCTCCAGTAGAGGCGGTTCGGCAGCGTGCCGGGCAGCTCGAAGGATTCGGTCACGTCGGTTCCGGCCGCGACGGGTTCGAGTTGGTACCGCCAGGTGTTGACGGTGGCGCCGCCGGGCCCGCCGACCGCGAAGGCGAACTCGCGTCCGGGCTCGCTCGCGGTCACCGTGCAGGTCGTCCAGTAGACCGGTCCCCAGCCGTTCCGCCGGACGTGCCCCCGGAAGCGCGCCCCGGCCCGCGGCCCGCTCGCCCCGTACAGCCACTGCGCCTCGAAGGTCTCCGGGCTGAACTCCCCGATTCGGGTGACGTCGCTGACCAGATCCCAGACCAGGCCGGCCGAGGCCGCGATCCAGACGGTCACGGATCCTTTCACCAGATGAGCATATGGGTTCCCCGGATGGCCCTGTAGTGCCTGACGCTATATCGGCTTGCGGTATAGCGGATGGCGCTATAGAGTGAGCCGACATGCTCACGCGCGGGCACGGACCGGGGAGAGCAACGTGACAGACAGGCTGGACCGATGGGCTGATCCGCCGCTGCTGGTGCTGGCTAGCCTGGCCGGCGAGCCCAAGCACGGCTACGCCATCACCCAGGACGTGGCGGAGACCATGGGCGTGCGGCTCAGCGCGGGCACTCTCTACGCGGTGATCGCGCGGCTGGAGGCCCGTGGCCTGATCGAGCCGCTCGAGGCGGAGGACCGCCGCCGGCCGTACCGCATCACGATGGCTGGCGCGCAGGCGCTGGCGCAGCAGTCCGAGCGGATGAGCAAGGTCGCTTCGGTGGCCAGGGAGCGGCTGAGCACCAGTCTCGGCTGGGCCGGAGCATGAGGCCGCCGACCGCGCCCGGCGCGACCCCGACCCCGCCCGGTTCGACCCCGCCCGGTTCGACCCCGCCCGGTTCGACGCTGCTGGCCCGGGCCGCGCTCGCCCTCTACCCGCCGGCCTGGCGGGCCCGCTATTCAGACGAGGTCCGGGTGCTCCTCGACGACTCCGGCGGCGGCCTGGTCGCCGTGGCCAGCGTCGCCTGGCGCGCGGTCCCGGCCTGGATCTGCCCGCCCAGGCACTTGCACGACCGGCCGGCCCGGATGCGGTCCAGCCTGGCCACGGCGCTCATGGCCTGTTCTATGCTGACCGGCCTCGGGCTGGTCTTCGCCCAGCTCACCCAGCTGCAGGGCTTCACCGCGCCTGGTCATCAGGAGGTCCGCTGGGCCTACGCGGTCTTCGACGGCAGCCTGGCCCTGTCGGTGCTGGTCGCCGGGGTCGGCGGGCTGCCGCTGTGGCTGCTGATGCTGCGCCGGGCCTGGCGCGAACAGCGCCCGCGGGACACGCTGTACCTGCTGCTGCCGCTGATCGCGCCCGCCGCGTACCTGGCCGCCCTGATCGTGACGATCAGGCTGCTCGGCCGCCCGAACGGGGTCGGCCCGTGGTGGTTCTTGGTCGTCACCCTGGCTGGGTTCGCCGCGGCTGCCACCGCGGCGGCCGGACCAGGCCTGGCCTTGCGCAGGCTGCAGCCACGGGGGCCAGCACTGCGCCTGGCCGCGGC
>JBAUAY010001179.1:0-2917 GCA_049676235.1 Streptosporangiaceae bacterium | reverse complement strand
GGCCGCGCTGATGGCCGACGCGGTCGGCGCTCTCGCGGAAGCCGCCTCGCAGGTTCGGGTAGCGCGGGCCGCGCGCCCGCTCACCGACCGCTGGCAGCAGGTGCCCGTCGAGCCGCGCGGCCAGGCGCGGCTCGGCATCAGCTTCCGGCCCCTGCAGGCCGAGGCCCTCGGCCTTGATCCCATGGCCACCCTGACCGCGCTCCTGGGCTACCCGTTCCAGCTGATCAGGCTGGGCGCCTACTGGGATCGCATCGAAGACGGCCCCGGCCGCTTCGACACCAGAGAGCTCGACAGGCAGGTTGACGCCGCCGAGCAAGCAGGAAAACAGATCATCCTGTGCGTCGGCCCGGTGAAGACGTTCGGCTACCCGGAGTTCTTCGTTCCCGGCCACCATCTGCCCGAGCCACTGCGCGAGGGCACCCTGGTCGAGCCCGCGGCTCACCCGTCGTTGCTTGACGCAGGCACGGCATTCGCGGCGCGAATCGTGGAACGGTACCGCGGCCGCGAGGCAATCGTGGCGTGGCAGGTTGAGCACGATGCCGTCGACCCGCTCGGCATGGAGCACTCATGGCGCCTGGCGGCCACCTTCGTGCGCCAAGAGGTCGCGGCAGTGCGCGCGGCCGACCCGACCCGGCCGGTCATGATGAACGGCTTCCTGCCGACGTCCGCACCGGTGCGGATGCAGCAGAGGTGGCGCACCCGCGGCCAGGGCGATTCGCTGGCGGTCGCGCAGCAACTGGCCGACATCGTGGGCGTCGATTTCTATCCGAGGCACGCGCTGGTGGCCGGGGCCGGGCGGTCGGTCTACCTGGCCGGCCGCATCACCGCCCTGGGCCGGCGGCGAGAGCTGCTGCGCTGGGCGGCCGCGGACGGACAGCGGCTCATGATCGTCGAGGGGCAGGCGGAACCGTGGGAAGCGGTCACGACGCCGCCCAGTCCGCGGGACCGGGCCATGTACAGCTGCCTGCCCGAGCACGTGATCGGGAACTACAGCCAGTGCATGCGGTGGAACGCCCGCGGCGGCGCGGCGCTTGACGCGTACCTGTTCTGGGGCGCCGAGTACTGGATCCTGCGCCAGCAGCAGGGCGATCCGCGCTACCTGCGGGCCTTCGCCCGCGTGCTAGAGCGCGCCTGACGTCAGCGGGTGCGTTCCCGGGTGCGTCAGCGGGTGCGTTCCCGGTAGTCGAAGACCAGTGCTCCGGCGGTCATGAAGACGGCGGTCAGCCCGGCGATGGCCAGCACGTCAAGCGCTGGGCCCGCGGTCACCACCTGATGGTAGCCCGGAGTCCCGGCGTAGAACGCCGCCCGGGTCAGCTCGACCGCGTACCGCATCGGCATCGCCCAGCCGATGACGTCCAGGTAGGCGGGATGGCCGGTCAGCGGCACCAGCACACCGCTGAGCACGTACTGCGGGATGATCAGGAACTGGAAGATCTGCATCGCGGAGCGCTGATTGGGCAGCGCCGCGATCGTGGCCAGCCCGAACGCGCCGCCCAGCAGGCAGCAGGCCAGGCCGGGCGCGACCAGCATCGCCAGCTGGCCCGCCGACATCCGGACCCCGAACGCCACCGCGGCCAGCGTGATGAAGACCCCCTGGCACAGCGCGACCAGGGTCTCCCCCGCTACCTTCCCCGCGACCAGCGTCAGCCGGGTCACCGGGGTGACGAACAGCTCGCGGGAAAAATCGTTCTCCCGGTCCTCGACGATCGAGATCATGCCGGCCGCGGCGGACTGGAACAGGCTAGCCGCGAGCACCCCGGTAAACGCCAGCGTCACCGCGTTGAGGCCGGTGACGCGGCCCACGGTGGGCTGCAGGATGCTGCCCAGGCCGCCGATGAGCAGGATGGGAAACGCCAGGTTGACGGCCAGCCGCGGGTGGTCGCGCAACAGCTTGATCACGTCGCGCTGGGCGATGATCGCCAGCCCGGACAGCTCATGCGACAGGCCGCCGAGGACCGCGGGGGCAACGACGCCCGGCCGGGCGCTGACCCGGCTCCTCATGGGCCGGCTTGCGGACCGGGATCGGCCCTGGCCTGCTCGAGCAGCAGCAGGTAGGCGTCTTCCAGCGTGGTGCTCAGCTGGCGCGCCTTGACCTCGGCCGGGCTGCCGCGCTCGATGATCCGGCCCCGGGCCAGCACGCACACCTCGTCGGCGGCCTCCGCTTCCTCCAGGTAATGCGTGGTCAGGAACACGGTGGTGCCAAACGTGGCCCGGGCCTGCCGCAGGTAAGCCCACAGGCTGCGCCTACTCTCCGGGTCCAGGCCAGCGGTCGGCTCGTCCAGGAACAGCACGCCGGGCCGGTGCATCAGGGCCCGCACGATTTCCAGCCTGCGCCGCAGGCCGCCGGACAGAGCCCGGGCGCGCTGCCCCAGGATGTCGGACAGGTCAAGGACGCCGGCCACCTCCTGGACCTGGCGCCGGTAGCCGGCCGGCATCATGCGGTACGTCGGCCGCCACGGGTAGAGCCCGTAGAGCACCGCGTGCAGCCTGATGTTCTCCTCGGCCGTCAGGTTGAGGTCGAGCGACGGCTGCTGGAAGACGATGCCGAGTTCCCGGCGGGCGCCTCCCTGTTCGGCCGACAGGTCACGGCCGGCGATCCGGACCCGGCCCGAGGTCGGGGCCAGGGTGGTGGTGAGGATGGACACCGTGGTCGTCTTCCCGGCCCCGTTGGGCCCGAGCAGGCAGAAAAGCTGGGCGGCCGACACCTCGACGCTGATGTCGTCGACCGCGTTGTGCCGGGCGCCCCGGTACCGCTTGACCAGGTGCGCGACCTCGACCGCCATCATCGGTGATCCTTCCTTCGCGGCGGCCGCGGTCAGCTCGCGGGCTGACGGCTGGCACCAAGGGCGGGAGCGGGAGCGGGGCCGGCCCGGCCGGCACCGGGTTCGCGCAGCCTGCGGTAGCCCGCGTCGAGCCC
>JBAUAY010001178.1:0-3206 GCA_049676235.1 Streptosporangiaceae bacterium | reverse complement strand
ATCCGCACGCACGCAGTCTATTTTCCCTCGCGAGCCAAAGGGCCGCGGCGTCGCCTGGACTGACGAGCGAGGAACGAGCGAGGAGGGAAGAGCTAGCCAGCGAGGAGGACAGGCAGCACCTAGCTGGCTGCCCTGAGCTGGCGCAGAGGCGCGTCCATTGACCACCTGATGTGCTTGCGCATGGTCACGACCGTCCCGTGCCCGGGACGGCTGTCCAAGGTGACGTTGTCCACGCAGGCCCGCATGACGGCCAGGCCGCGGCCCGACTCGGGCAGCTGGGCGACCGAAGTCTGCTGCGGGTCAGCTTCCGCCTCCGCCGCGTCGCGCGGCCCTAGGCCGACCCCGTCGTCCGCCACCTCTACCTGGCAGCCGACCGACCCGAGGCTGGTGACCACCGCGTAGCCCCGGACTTGCCGACCGCCGTGGGTGAGGACGTTGGTGCAGGCTTCGGTGGCCGCGAGCAGGATGTCGTACACCGATTCATTGTCCACGCCGAGTCCGAGCAGGGTGTCGCCAAGGACGCGGCGCATAACTGGCACGCTGAGTGTCTCGCACCGGAACATCAGACAGAACTTCACATCAGGAACCGACTTCACACTCCTCGCGCCACCCGTACTCACACTTCAAATAATTCCCCGTTAACGCAGCCGAAACCGTCCGCGCAAAAGTCCGTGCAAAAGTCATATGAACGTGCAGAGCGCCCCGGCTCACCCCGCATGCAGCGTAAAGACCTCTATGACCGGGTTCGATAGCAGATCCCGCGCCAGGTTTGTGATAGCTGTCACAGCCGCTTCGTCGGCGGGCCCTTCGAATTCCACCTCGAACCGCTTTCCCTGCCTGACTCCGAGCACCTGTCCGAACCCTAGGCGGTGGCACGCACTGGCGATGGCCTCCCCTTGCGGATCATGTATCTCCGGCTTGAGCATCACTTCCACGATCATCCGCGCCACGTATCCTCCAGGGCTGTCAGGGCATATATCGTCAGGTGAGGAGCGTCCCACGGGGAACGCGGACGCGTGCGCCCCACCGGGCACGCAGCGTACGCGACAGCTCCCCAGGACATGCGTCCGGGAACCTAAGGCCGTCTGGCCGGCACTGGTGACCCCAGTCCCGGCCCGGAAAGGAGTGGCACGTGACCGTCGAATCCGGCGCCGCGACCACCGCCGCACAATCTAACCAAGAACCTCCTCCAGACCAGGCGGGCGAATTCGTCCAGCTGCTCACCCCCGAGGGTGAGCGGATCGAGCATCCCGACTACCCGCTCGACCTGTCCGCCGCCGACATCAGGGGCATGTACCGGGACCTGGTGCTCGTCCGCCGTATCGACAACGAGGCGATCGCCCTGCAGCGCCAGGGCGAGCTCGGCATCTGGGCCTCGCTGCTCGGGCAGGAAGCCGCTCAAATCGGATCCGGACGGGCGCTGAGCCCGAACGACATGGTGTTCCCCACCTACCGCGAGCACGGCGTGGCCTGGTGCCGCGGCATCGACCCGGTGAAGCTGCTCGAGCTCTACCGGGGTGTCAGCCACGGTGGCTGGGCGCCCGAGGAGCACAAGTTCCACCTGTACACGATCGTGATCGGCAGCCAGACCCTGCACGCCACCGGCTACGCGATGGGCATCCAGCGGGACGGCGCCGTCGGCGGGGACCCGGATAACCCGAAGGCCCCTGAGCGCCCGGGCGAGGCGGTCATCGCCTACTTCGGCGACGGCGCTACCAGCCAGGGGGACGTCAATGAGGCGTTCGTATTCGCGTCGGTGTTCAACGCTCCGATCGTGTTCTTCTGCCAGAACAACCAGTGGGCGATCTCCGAACCGCTGGAGAAGCAGAGCCGCATCCCGCTCTACCAGCGGGCCCGCGGCTTCGGCTTTCCCGGCCTGCGCGTCGACGGCAATGACGTGCTGGCCTGTTACGCGGTTACGCAGAAGGCCATGCAGGCGGCCAGGGAAGGCCAGGGCCCCACCCTCATCGAGGCGTTCACCTACCGGATGGGCGCACACACCACGACCGACGACCCCACCAGGTACCGGCTGGCCAGCGAGCTCGAAATGTGGAAGCTCAAGGACCCCATCGAGCGGGTCAGGGCCTACCTGGTCCGTACCGGGCTGGCCGAACCCGGGTTCTTCGCCGACGTGGACGCGGAGGCGAAACAGGTCGGCGCCCGGGTTCGCGAGGCGTGCCGGACGATGCCCGACCCGCCGCCGCTGGCCATCTTCGACAACGTGTACGCCGAACCCACCGCGATCCTGCGGGCCGAGCGCGAGCAGTACGCGGCATACCTGGACTCCTTCGCGGGCGCAGACAACGGACCGGAGAACGGAGGTGCCGGGCGATGACTGCTCTCACCTTGTCCAAGGCGCTCAACGAGGGCTTGCGGAAGGCCATGGAGAACGACCCCAAGGTCCTGATCATGGGCGAGGACGTCGGCAAGCTCGGCGGCGTCTTCCGCATCACCGACGGCCTGCAGAAGGACTTCGGCGAGGCCAGGGTGATCGACACCCCGCTGGCCGAGTCCGGCATCGTCGGCACCGCGATCGGCCTGGCGCTGCGCGGGTACCGGCCGGTCTGCGAGATCCAGTTCGACGGCTTCGTATACCCGGCGGCCGACCAGATCATCAGTCAGCTGGCCAAGATGCGGTACCGGTCCCGCGGCCACGTCAGCCTGCCGGTGGTGATCCGCATCCCGTTCGGCGGCGGCATCGGCGCGGTCGAGCACCACAGCGAGTCTCCCGAGATGATGTTCGTGCACACGGCCGGCCTGCGCGTGGTCGCCTGCGCGGACCCAGCCGACGCGTTCGCCATGATCCAGCAGTCGATCAGCTCCGACGACCCGGTGATCTTCTTCGAGCCGAAGCGGCGCTACTGGGACAAGGGCGAGGTCGACACCGCGAACGGCCTGGCGAACGCGCTGCCGCTCGACCGGGCCAAGACCGTCCTGGCGGGCACCGACGTGACCTTGCTCACCTACGGTCCGCTGGTACGCAGCTGCCTGGAATCCGCGATCGCCGCCCGCGAGGACGGACGCAGCATCGAGGTCATCGACCTGCGCTCGCTCTCCCCGCTCGATGAGGACGCGATTTGCGCCTCGGTGCGCAAGACCGGCCGCTGCGTCGTCGCGCACGAGGCGCCGGTGTACGCGGGCCTCGGGGCCGAGATCGCCGCCCGGGTCACCGAGCGGTGCTTCTATCACCTCGAGGCGCCGGTGCT
>JBAUAY010001177.1:0-2859 GCA_049676235.1 Streptosporangiaceae bacterium | reverse complement strand
CAGCGGATAGGGCTCGCCGAGGATCGCCCACGCGGCGGCGGCCTCGTCCCAGTGGGCGAGCAGCCCGGCGGCTTCCCCGTCGACCCCCTCCGGCGGGCGGGCGCCGGCACCGGCGTCGGGGAAGGCGGCGAGCAGGCGGGCCGCGTGCGCGTCGGCCGCGGCAAAGGTCAGCTCGAAAGCGCGCTGAGCCGGGCCGAACGTCCCTAGTTTCTCCGCGATCGTCCGCAACCGTTCGGCTATGGCGGCCGCCTCGTCGCGGAGTCGCTCGTCGTGTGTGGCCGGGGCCAGCCGGGCAGCGGCCAGGACCGCACTCGCTCCGGCGGCCACCACCGGCCAGGTATACCTCGGGCTGCTGCCGGACAGCTCAAAGCGGTCCATCGTCTGCGACGTGGCCGCGAGCCCGGCGGCCGGGCCGTCGTGACTGAGCGCGAACAAGATCTCCAGCTCGGCCAGCGCAAGCTGGTGCTGGTCCTCGTAGCGTGCCGAGCTCAGCGCGTCGCGAGCCGCCATCACCGTCTGGGCCGACGCTGCCAGATCGCCCCGGGCCAGAGCGATGGAGCCGGTGATGACCTGTAGCAGGGCCCGGTGCATCGGCCCGGGAGCGAGGTAGAGGTCCATCGCCCCGGTGGTTATTTTCAGCGCCTCGTCCCATCGGCCCAGCGCGTACAGCGGCTCGGCCTGGTTGATCGCGAGCACGCTGCCCGAGGTGCGGGACAGCAGCTGGGGATCCGCGCTCACGGTCGCTCGGCGGGCCGCCTCGGCTGCCCGTTCGTGCTCGCCTGCCCCCTCGAGCAGGTGGGACTCGTTGACCGCCGCGTGCAGCAGCACCTCGCCGGCGCCTCGGCGCTCGGCCATGGCGCGGGCCTGCGCGATCAGGTCGAGGGCACCGCTGTCCGAGGGTGCCTGCTGGCCAGGGTCGGCGTTGAACATGGCCAGTGTCAGCAGCGCGTTCGCCTCTTTCGCCTCGTCGCCGACCTGCCGGGCAAGCGCCAGCGCCTCCTCGGCGTAGGACCGCTCGTTGGTCACCTTGGGCGGGCAGTGGGCCAGCGCGAGCAGGATGTCCACCCGGGTGGCCGGCGACACGTCGACGGGCACGTAATCCAGGGCGTCGCAAAGATCCTCGGCGTAATCCTTGCGGCCGAGCTTCATCTTGAAGTGGCCGCGGTTCCCGAGCAACTCGGCGACCCGGACCGGCTCGGCGACGGGATCCAGCTCCTTGAGGGCCGAAGTAGCCAGCGCGATCCCGCGTTCGAACTCCCCGGCGTCCTGGGCCGCGGCGGTGGCCTCCTCCAGGACCCGGCTATGATCCGCGCCGATCCGCTCGGCGGCGTCCGGCACCTGATCCCACAGTTCAAGCACGCGGGCCAGCAGCGAAAGGCGCTCGGCGGCCGCGACCGCCCGGCCTGCCTGCGCCGCCGCCTGCCAGCCGGCGATCAGCGCCCAGGCGGAGTCGTGCGCCGAGTACCAGTGGTGAGCCATCTCGATGGCGGCCCGGCCGGGAGGGACCAGCCCAGGGTCGGCGTCGATGGCCGCGGCGAAGCGGCTGTGCAGCCGCCCGTGCTCGCCCGGCAGCAGGTCTTCGTGCACCGCCTCGCGGATCAGCTCGTGCCGGAACGCGTAGCCATCTCCGCGCGCGTGCAGCACGTTGGCGATCACCGCGGGTCGCACGGCGCGAGTCAGCGCCGCGTCATCCAGGCCGCTCACCGCCCCGAGCAGCGCGTGCCCGGTCATCGCTCCGCCGGCGCTGGCGACCCGCAGCACCTCCTGGGTGTCTTCCGGCAGCCTGCGTACGCTGTCGAGCAGCAGGTCGCGGAGGGATTCCGGCAGCTCCTGGCTCAGCTCGCCGTCACAGCAGAGCAGGGCCTCGACGAACAGCGGGTTGCCCTCGGAACGGTAGTACAGCGCGTCGGCCAGGTCGCTGGCCGGCTGGCGGCCGATGATGCGGGCGACCAGCTCGTCGGTGTCGTACCTCGTCAGGCGGGACAGTTCGATCCGCTCCACCCAGGCGATCCGGTCCAGTGAGGCCAGCAGGGGGCGCAGCGGATGGGTGCGGTGCAGCTCGTCGGAGCGGTAGGTAACCACGATAAGCAGCCCGCTGAGGGCCCGCTGGTTGCCGATCAGGAACGTCAGCAGGTCCCGGCTCGACCGGTCGGCCCAGTGCGCGTCCTCGATCACCAGCACCACCGGCGAGTGCCTGGTCAGGTACTCGAGTACGCGGAGCACCTCCTCAAACAGCCGCGCCCGGGCCTCGGCGGGATCGCCGCTGGTATCCGGCTCGCCGAGCTCGGGCAGCAGGCGAGCCAGCCCCCGCGTGGTCCGGCCGGGCAGCATCGAGGCCAGCGCGTCCGCGCCCATTTCGTGCACCAGGTCCCGCAGTATGGCGGTGAACGGGGCGAACGGCAGCCCGTCGGTGCCCAGTTCCAGGCAGCCGCCGGTCAGCACCCGGGCGTCCCTCGCCGCCACGGTGCGGCCGAACTCGCCCACCAGCCTGGACTTGCCGACGCCCGCTTCCCCGCCCAGCAGCACAGCCGACGGACCGCCCTGGCGCACGCTGACGAAAGCGGCATCCAGGGCGGCCATCTGCTCGTCTCGCCCGACCAGGACGGGACTGGACGCTCGCCCGCTCATCTCTAGATTCAGCATGCGACGAGGCTCTGACATTCCAGAAAGGTCGCTGGCGATGGATGGGGCGGTCACGGCCGCCTCAGGCGGCGTGATGGGCGGCGGGCGCCTGGCCCGCCTCGCTGGCCGCCGCCTCGCCGGCCGGCTCGGTGCGGAACGACCCGTCCACGTAGTCGGGGATGGTGGGCAGAACGAACCCGTCGGTCTCGTCCGGCTGGTGGCGCCGGCGACGGCCGG
>JBAUAY010001176.1:0-2849 GCA_049676235.1 Streptosporangiaceae bacterium | reverse complement strand
CACCACCTGCTGCTCGGTCACGGGCTGGCCACCCAGGCGCTGCGCGACGCGGGCGCGGCCGAGGTCGGCATCACCCTGGACCTGCATCCGGTCCGGGTGCTCGGCGACGGCGGGTCCGGCGAGCTCGAGCGGGGCCGGCTGATCACCGACGCGGCGGCGAACGGCATTTACCTCGAGCCGGTGCTGCACGGCCGGTACCCGGCGCACGCTCCGGAGGCCCTGCTCCCGCCGCCCTCGCTGGTCGCCGACGGCGATCTGGAGACGATTAGCCAGCCGCTGGACTTCCTCGGCGTGAACTACTACTCCCCGATCTTCCTGCGGGCCGGGGATCCCTCCGACCTCAGGCGCAGCGAGCGGCACGCCCGCTGCCGGGTGCCCGGCGTCGTGGAGTACCTGCCCGATGAGCTGGACCGGACGCCGATGGGCTGGCTCGTCGACGCCAGCGGGCTGCACCAGGTCCTGGTGGACGTCTCCAAGCAAGCCCCTGGCCTGCCGCTTTACATCACCGAGAACGGCTGCGCGGCCGAGGACTACGTGAACCCGCAGGGCGAGGTGAACGACGTCGAGCGGGTCAAGTACCTGCACACCCACCTGGAGGCGGCGGCGCGGGCCATCAAGGACGGTGCCAACCTGGCCGGGTACTTCGTCTGGTCGCTGATGGACAACTTCGAGTGGGGCTGGGGCTACCAGAAGCGTTTCGGGATCGTGTTCGTGGACTTCGGGACCCGGCGCCGGATTCCCAAGGCCAGCGCCGCTTTCTACGCCAACGTGGTCCGGGCCAACGCGATCCCGCTGCTGCCGGCCGCCTGGCCCCGCTGAGCCGAGCCCGCTGACCTGAGCTCGCTGAGCTGAGCTCGCTGAGCTGAGCTGGCGCACGCGAGCACGCGGCTGATAATGGCCGGTATGCGCCAGGAAACAGCGATCGACGGATTCCGGCTGGCATACCAGCGAACCGGGCGAATTGGGGCGGGACCCGCGGTGCTGCTGCACGGCTGGCCCGGGGATAGGACCGACTACCGCGAGGTCGTCCCGCTCGTGTCGGCGGCCGCCGACGTGATCGTGCCTGACCTGCGGGGGTTCGGCGAGTCCGACAAGCACAAGGCGGATCCGGCCCGCCAGTACAACGCCACGGCTCAGGCCCGCAGCGTCATCGGGCTGATCGATGAGCTGGCGCTGGGACGGCCGGTCATCGCCGGCTATGACATCGGCAGCAGGATCGCCCAGGCCATCGCCCGGGACCGGCCCGATCTGGTCCGGGCCCTGGTCATCGCGCCGCCGCTGCCGGGGATCGGAGACCGGATCCTCGCCCCGCGGGCCCAGCGGGAGTTCTGGTACCAGGCCTTCCACAACACCGAGCTCGCGACCCAGCTGGTCGACGGCCAGCCGGATGCCGTCCGCGCGTACCTGCGGCACTTCTGGTCGCACTGGTCCGGGCCCGGCTACGAGCCGGCCCCCGACCACCTGGATCACCTGGTGTCGGTCTACGGGCCGCCAGGCGCGTTCGCCGCCTCGATCGCCTGGTACCGGGCGGGCGCGGGATCGGTCGCCGCCTCCCTGGCGGAGCGGGCCCCCGACCCGGCCGACCGGATCGCGGTGCCCGCCACGGTGCTGTGGCCCGAACACGATCCGCTGTTCCCCCGCGAATGGTCCGACCGGATCGGTGAGTTCTTCGCCGCCGCCGAACTGGCCTGGCTCGACGGCGCCGGTCACTTCTCGCCGCTCGAGGCTGCGGGCGAGTTCGCCGCGGCTATCCTCGCTGCGGTCCGGACCAGCCCGGACTGACCGGCTGGCCAGCACGGTCGATTCGCTGCGGGCAAGCGAGCCCGCTAAGGGCCCGCCGGATCGAGGGCCGCGTTCTTGGCGTCCGACCAGCTGCGCACGATGCTGGTGTCGGAGATGAAGCGGACCCCGCAGCCGGGCGCCCAGCGCTGGGCGGCTTCCCGCAGGCACTCGTCGACCAGCCGGGACACCGTTTCGGCCTGCTCGCGGGGGGAATGCACGAGCAGCTCATCGTGCAGGCACAGCACGATCCGGGCGTCCAGGGGCCCGCACCGCGCCCGGACGATGACCGCCCACATCTTGAACAGCTCGGCCGCGGCGCCCTGGATCACCGCGTTGCGCGCGTACCGGCCGTAGGCCGCGACCCGGCTGCTGCTCCTGGCATCCTGGCCGGGTGCAGGCGCCAGCACGATCCGGCGGCCGCCGTAGGTGCGCAGGTCACGGCCGGCCCGCCCGGCACGGTCGGCGGCCTCGAGGTAGGCCATCGCCACCGGATAAGCCGCGTTGAGACGGCGCAGCGCCTGGGCGCCGTGGCCGGTGGTCTGCCCGTACATCGCGCCAAGCACCGCCACCTTGGCGACCGGCCGGTCCACGCCGAGCTGCCCCGCCACCGGCGCGTACAGGTCGTCGGCCCGGGACGCCGCCACCAGCGCCTGATCCCCGGACACCGCGGCCAGCACCCGCGGCTCGATCTGACCCAGGTCGGCCCGGACGAACACGTGCCCGTCGGCGGCTACGACGGCCGGGCGCAGCGTGGCCGGCATGTTGTGCAGGCCCGCGGACGCGGTCATCCGGCCCGCCGCGCCGTCCGAGCCGGTCCACTCGCCGCGCAGCCGGCCGTCGTCGCCGAGATGTTCATCCAGCCACGCGTAGCCGTACGTGGTGGCGATCCGCTCCGCCTTGCGCCACTCGAGGAGCGCGCCGACCAGCGGATGCGCGTCCCGCATCTCCCGGAGCCGCCCGGCCCTGGTGTCCGGCACGTCCACGCCGACCCGGGCCAGCAGCGATCGCACCTGCGCCGGGCTGCGCAGGTCGGCGGTGGCACCCGCCGGCGCGTGCCGCAGCACCTC
>JBAUAY010001175.1:0-3056 GCA_049676235.1 Streptosporangiaceae bacterium | reverse complement strand
GGCGAACGTGCTGTGGAGCGGCCTGTCCGGTGACTGCGGGGCGCTGGCGCGGCTGGCCGAATCCGTCGCGGCGGGCGCAAGCCGCGCGGGCGCGCCTCCGCCCGACAAGGGCCGCCGCTTCAAGCCGCACCTGACCCTGGCCAGGTGCCGGATGCCCGCCGACGTCACCGCGCTGGTGGCCTCGCTGGCCGGCTACCAGGGCCAGCCGTGGACCGCGGACCGCGTGCACCTGGTCCGTAGCCGCCTAGGCGCGACCGAGCACCCCCGGTACACCTCGCTCGCGAACTGGCCGCTGCGGACGCCGCCGGTCACGAAGACTGGCTGAGCTTCTCCAGGATCGGCACCGCCGCCCGGAGCGTGGCGCTCTCCTCGGCGGTCAGCTCGGCCAGTCGCCGGGCCAGCCAAGCGTCCTTCCGCCGCCTGACCCGCTGGACGACGGCGCGCCCTTCGTCGGTGACGGTCAGAATCACCTGCCGCCGATCGGTTAGGTGCGGTGAGCGGAGCACCAGGTTGCGCTCCTCCAGGACGGCGATGACGCGGGTCATGGACGGCGGCTGCACTTTCTCGTGCTCCGCCAGCTCACCCGGGGTCATCGCCTGGTGCACCTCCAGGGCCGACAGCGCGGCCAGCTGGGTCTCTGAGAGCACCGCCTCCGTCATGCCCGATGTGGTGCGCTGGGCCCGCAGGCGCCTCGCCAGCCTGCTCACGGAGATTCGCAGAGCGGTGGCCAGCCCGGCATCAGTGCTGGTCTCCGTGGCTCTCATCATCGGTAACCTTCGTCGGGCCGGCCTAGCGCGTGAACTAAGTACATCACGCCGGTGAGCCGTGCGCAGCCGCCACGACCCCAAAGACCTTGGATCGGACGCGGCCGCCCGTCTGGGCGCCCGCGGCGCCGCCGGACCTCGTAGCCTGAAGGGGTGAAGCTAACCCGTGAGCGGCGGGCGCACCCCGCACCGCCACCGCCGCTCGAGGCGAACGACCGGGTGGTCACCTGGGTCGGCACGGCCGGGTGGGCCGTCGCGCTGGTCGTCTTGCTCATTATCCGGGGCAGCCTCCCGGCTGACCAGCGCTGGTGGATCTGGACCTGCGTGTGCGGGCTGGTGATGGGGCTCTTCGCCCTCTGGTACGTGCCGAGGATGAAGCGCGCCAGGGAACGGTCCGCCGCCGAGAGGGCGGACGGTAAACGGGGTCAGTCGGCCCCGCGGGACAACGGCTCGAACACGGTCTCCTCGACCGAGACCCCGGGCAGGTCGACGAGGTCATAGCCGAACTCGTCGATGACCGGCGCCACCGCCCGCACGGCCACCGCGTCGGCCATGGACTCCGAATGAGCTCCGCAGCCGTGATCGGCCGACACGACCCGGCCGTCGTCCGGTGCGTACGCGTTCGCGCAGGCGCCGAACAGGCGGCCGAGTTCCCCGCTGAGCGGCACGAAGAAGCCGCAGCTGACGCAGTGAGCGGGCGCCGCGTGCGCGAGCGGCGTCCGCGGGCCGTGCTCGCTGTCGTACCAGCGCTCGGACGCGCCTTCCCGGCCGATGGCCGACAGCACGCGCGATCGTCCGGGGGCGGGCAGCTCGCCCGGCTCGGCGGGGCCCCCGTCTCCCTCGTCCGTGCCGCCGTCGAACCAGTCGGTGACGGCGTCCTCGCCCTCGAGGACGACCAGCGACACCAGCCGCTCGTCGTCCGGCGGCGCCGGCAGCAGGTCGCCGACGCCGAGATCTCCCGGCCGCAGCCGGTCATGCCATGGCACCCAGTCCGGTGCGAGCAGCGCCCCCGGCCCGGGGAGCAGCACCGTCTCGCTGACCGTCACCACCTTGGCCCTGGGCGCCCGGACGACGGTCACCGCCCATCTCCAGCCTGCGTAGGCCGGGTCCGCGCAGTCGAACAGGTGGGTGACGATGCGTTCGCCTTCTGCCTGGACGCCGAGGTGGTCGCCAACCTGAGCGGCGCCCACGACGGCGACGACAGCATCCCGCGCGAGGTTGACGGCCTCGGCGCACGCTTGATCTGGTTCCCTGGTTCGGGTGGGGCTCACGGCTACCAATTCTCGCTCATAACGCATGATGCATGTGCGGTAACCCGCCGTTTAGAGCGACGGTAAACGGTTCTGGGTCGCCACAGTGCCGACTACCAAGAATACTGGTTACATGCGGCTGTCCGAGGCGATGCGGCGAACCGGTGGCGCGGCTCGCGCCACCGGCGGCGCCGTACGGTCCGGGGCGCGGGCCGGCGCCACCGCGACCCGCCGGACAGGCGGCGTCGTGCACCGGGTGACCGGCGCCTCGGGGGCTGGGCGGACGGGCCTGTCCACCCTCATCGAACTGACCGCCGCTGGCGGCGCCGGGGACGCGTTCGTCGCGGTGTCACTGGCCGGGACGATCTTCTTCAGCACGTCGGTGGATCAGGCTCGCGGCCGGGTGGTGCTCTTCTTGCTGGTGACGATGGCGCCGTTTGCGGTTCTCGCGCCGTTTATCGGGCCGGCCCTCGACCGCATGCAGCAGGGCCGTCGCTATCTGCTGGCCGGCACCCTGCTGGCCCGCGGCTTGCTCTGCTGGGGAATGTCGGCCGCCATCCACAACCCGGTGACGCTGCTGCCCGCCGCGTTCGGCATCCTCGTGCTGCAGAAGGCGTACGGCGTGTTGCGCGCGTCGGTCACGCCCCGCCTGCTGCCCGCGGAAATCAGCCTGGTGACCGCGAACGCACGGTCTCAGCTCTTCACGCTGACCGCCGCGCTGCTCGGCGGCGCGGTCGCGGCGGGGATCCAGGCCACGGCCGGGGCTGCCTGGGTGCTCCGGGCGGGCACGCTGATCTACCTCGCCGCGATGTTCCTCGCGCTGCGGCTCCCCGACCAGGTAGACACGCCGCCGGCTCCCGCCGCCCCGGATCCCGCCGCCGCCCCGGATCCCGCCACCGCCGGTCCCCCGCCAGATTTTTACCCGAACGGGCATGGGCGATACGCCCCGGCCGACGGCACCGACCCGCGGCTGACCGAACCCGGCTTGGCGGGTCGGGACGGCCGTACGATCCCGTTCGAGCCGGCCGCCCTGCCGCCAGGG
>JBAUAY010001174.1:0-2259 GCA_049676235.1 Streptosporangiaceae bacterium | reverse complement strand
GAGGGCGACGGGGCGCTGGGTGAGGATGAGCGGGCGGAGCTGGCCCGGCTGCGGAAGGAGAACGCCGAGCTGGCGATGGAGCGTGATGTCCTCAAACGCTCGGTGGCCCTCTGGTCAAGGACGCGATGGGGCGGTAGCGGTGGCCGCCCTGATCGCCGCCCAGAGGGACGAGCATGGCATTCCGGCCGCGCTGGCCTGCCGGGCGCTGGGTGTGTCCCGGTCCTGGTTTTACAAGCACAAGGCCGGCGAGCTGCCGCCGCGGGCGGCGCGGCGAGCGGCGCTGGCGGCTGAGGTCCGGCGCCTGTTCAAGGCGCACCGGGGCACCTACGGGTCCCCGCGGATCACCGCTGACCTGCGCGAGGCCGGCTGGACAGTCAGCAAGAACACCGTCGCCGCCATCATGCGGGAGCAGGGCCTGGCCGCCCGGCGCAAGAAGCGGCGCCGGGCCACGACCCGGCGAGGGAAGGGACGCTGGCGGGCGCCGGACCTGGTCCGGCGGGACTTCCCCGCTCAGCAGGTCAACCGCAAGTGGTACGGCGACGGCACCGAGATCCCCACCGGCCAGGGCAAGCTCTACCTGGCCTCGGTGATGGACATGGCCTCCCGGCGCATCCTGGGGTTCGCGGCCGGCGAGCACCACGACGCGCAGCTGGCCTACGGCGCGCTGGTCATGGCGGCGGCGGTCCGCGGCGGCCAGGTCCGCGGCGTCATCATGCACACCGACCAGGGCAGCGAGGAGTACACCGCGGCGCTGGTCCGCCAGGCCTGCACCCGGCTGGGCATCCGCCAGTCGATGGGCAGGCCCGGCTCCGCGCTGGACAACGCGGTCATCGAGTCCTGGCACTCCACCCTGGAATTCGAGCTCCGCTCGGTCGAGCACTTCGATACCAGGACAGCGGCCCGGGCCAGGATCAGCACGTGGATCGAGGACTACAACCGGCACCGGCGGCACTCCGCGCTGGGCATGATGTCACCAGCCGGCTATGAGCAGGCACTACAGGCCGGGAAGGCAGCCTGAGATGCCCGGCGCTTCTCCGCCACCCAGAATCTGCCGGTGCTCAGCCGTGTCCAGGTCGTTCCTCCCTGGACATGGCCCTGCGCTCCAGCGGAATATGGCAGCTACCGAGAAGCAAGGACAGGAACGATCAGCCCAATCGAAGTGTCCACGCTTTCAGGGGAGCCCCGGCCCGATGGCCTGGAGCGTCAGGCCCGACGAATACAAGTCGATGGTGTTGACAGCGAATAGCGTCACGATCGCCATGATGAGGTAGGGCGTGACCACCCACGACGGGAGCGCGCTCGGCAGCCCGGAGATCGGATCGGAAGCGCTCTTCACGACGGAGGCAATCCCAGCGCCGAGGATCTCTAGCAGCACGGCCGGGAGCATTCCGCCGATTGACGCCGACCAAAATATGCTGCGCGGCCGGGTTTCCTGGGGCAAGTACCGCGAATAGTCGCTGCCGGTATTGGCCCAAGACAGACCGCCAGCCGAGATGAGCAGAGCGACGGCCACCGTGAAGGTCGCCCAGCCGCTGCCGTGGCTCAGGGCCCCAAGGTGGATGCGGTCCGCCACGACGATCGCCATGATGGCGAACAGCGGGACCAGCAGATAGGCGAGGTACCGCTGGATGGTGACGATCGTCTGGTGACCGAAGAGCGGCAGAAAAACCTGGATGCACATGGCCACCAGAAGCAGCAGGATCTTGAGCCCGGTCGATGCCGCCACCCCGGCGTTGCCGAGCACGGCGAGGCCGGCCAAGACGATCAGCGCCATGCCCGAGGCCTCAAAGCCGACACAGGTGACCCAGTTGAGCAATGAGAGGCCCTTGCCGCCATTCTGGCCGTAGGCGGCACGGCTGACGGCGAACGTCGACGTGCCGGTCTTCGGGCCCTGCAGGCTGGTCAGCCCGACGGCAAAGAAGATCAAGTTGCCGATGATGATGGCCGCCACCGCCTGCGAGAAAGACAGGCCGAAGTAAATGACCAGGGCACCATTGACTGGATAGAAGACGTTCAGGTTCGATCCCAGCCACATCCAGAACAGGTCACGTGCCCGGCCGTGCCGCTCCTGCTGGCCGACAAGGCTGATCCCCCGCTGCTCGATCGCGAAGACCTTGTCCGAGGCATCGCTGGCGGCAGTCTCAGCTGACGTGCTATCACCCGCGGTAAGACTCATCGCTGTCCTCCCTTGTGAACTGGTGAGCTGACTGCTGCGCTCAGTTCCCTGCCACGCAGGGCCGCGAGCTCCATGACCGGGGG
>JBAUAY010001173.1:0-6154 GCA_049676235.1 Streptosporangiaceae bacterium | reverse complement strand
TCAAAGGGCTGGCCCACGGCGAGGCGGTGGCCGCCTCGGCCGCGGTCGGGGTCGCCGGGATCGTGCTGATCCTGGTGCTGCAGCGCTGGCTGCCGAAAGTCCCGGCGGTGCTGATCATGGTCGTGCTCGCCATTGCCTCGACGTCGGTCTTCCACCTGGCCGATCACGGGGTCAGCCTGGTCGGGGTGCTACCCAAGGGGTTCCCACCGCTCACCATCCCGTCGGTCCGCCTGTCCGACCTCGGGCTCCTGTTCGCCGGGGCGCTGGGCATTGCGTTGGTCTCGCTGGCCGACACGATCTCCACCGCGTCGGCGTTCGCGGCCCGCACCGGGCAGGAGGTCCGCGGCAACGGCGAGATGATCGGCATCGGCGCAGCGAACCTGGCCGCCGGCCTGTTCCAGGGGTTCCCGGTCAGCACCAGCGGATCACGGACGGCCGTGGCGGAACGGTCCGGGGCCAAGACCCAGCTCACCGGGGTCACCGGGGCCGCCCTGATCATCCTAATGATCGTGCTGGTCCCGGGCCTGTTCCGTAACCTGCCCCAGCCAGCCCTGGCCGCAGTGGTGATCACCGCATCGCTGTCCCTGGCCGATATCCCGGGAACGGTGCGGTTGTGGCGGCAGCGCAAGGCGGAATTCCTGCTGTCGATCGCGGCGTTCCTCGGGGTCGCCCTGCTCGGCGTGCTGCCCGGCATCGCGATCGCGGTCGGCCTGTCGATCCTCAACGTCTTCCGCCGGGCCTGGTGGCCCTACGACACCGAACTCGGGCGCGTGGAAGGGCTGGAGGGCTACCACGACGTGCACTCTTATCCGGAGGCACAGCACCTGCCCGGCCTGGTGATCTACCGGTTCGACGCCCCGCTGTTCTTCGCCAACGCCAAGACGTTCCGCGACGAGGTCCGGCGGCTGGCCAACACCGAGCCGAAACCCAGATGGATCGTGATCGCGGCCGAGCCGGTGACCGATGTGGACACCACCGCATCGGACATGCTGGAAGAACTCGACGAGATGCTGAACGCCCAGGGCATCAGCCTGGTGTTCGCCGAACTCAAGGATCCGGTGCAGCGCAAGATCGAACGCTACGGGCTCACCCGCACGATCGATCCACACCACTTCTACCCGACCATAGAATCCGCTGTGGCCGGCTTCCGCCAGGAGACCCACGCCGAATGGACTGCCGCCGACCGGGCCACCGATGACCATACGGGACCAGGCCCATCCGGCGCCGGAACCGGCCCGCCGCGCGGCGCTCCGGCATCACCCGCTAGCTAACTTAGCTGGGGGAAACGCATTATCACCCAGGACGAATGATGCCGGCGGGCGGCTGCGTTCATGGCATCATCTGGACATGTCTACCGACGCTGCCGCGAACGAGGCAGGTGTAAGGAACTTTGAACAGCCGGAGCAGGAGTGGAGGGCCGTTCGGCAACGCCAGCGGTCACGAGGCCCGTGGGCTGGCCCACGGGGTTGTCGGGCCGGCGCGGGTGATCGCGTTTGGTGCGAGCAATGTGGCCCCGGCTGGCGCGGTGGTAGGCGGGCTGGTCATCGTCGTTTCGTACGCCGGGTTCGCGTCTCCGCTGGTCGTAATCATCGCGCTCGTCGCGTCTGTGTGCTGCGCGAGCACCATCGCGGAGTTCGCTCGCCGGCTGCCGTCGGCTGGCTCGCTGTACACGTACAACAGCCGCGGGCTGGGCCGGACCGGGGGGTTCCTGACCGGCTGGATGATGATCTTCGCGTACGCGCTGTACGTGCCAGCTGGCATCTCGCTGACCAGCGCGTACGCGTCGCAGCTCGTGGCCGACGCGCTGCACGTGACCATCGGCGGCTGGGTGCTGTTCCTGGTGATCCTGGGCGCAGTGGTCCTGGTCGCCTACCTGGGCATCAGAACCTCGTCCTCGGTCGATCTGGTCCTCGTTGTCGGGGAAGTAGCCGTGATCGCGGCGCTGGCCATCACTGTCCTGGTCAAGATCGGGCCAGCGCATTACTCAGTTGCCGTTCTGTCGCCGGCATCGTCGCCGAACGGCCAGCTCACCGACATCACGAATGCGATGATCTACGGCATCACCGCGTTCGCCGGTTTCGAGGCGGCCGCCGCGCTCGGTGAGGAGGCGAGGAACACGCGTCGCTCCATCCCCGCAAGCACTATCGGCGTCGTCATCGTGTCGGGCGTTTTCTATCTGCTCGTCGTTCTTGCGGAGATGTTCGATGCTGGGCGGCAGGGCATCCCCGGCTTCACGCTGCAGGGCAACCCGCTGGGTCATTTGACCAGCCGGTACTGGTCGCCCTCGGCGCTGTGGGTCATCGATCTTGTGGTCGTGCTCACCGGCCTCGGCTTTGTGATCGCCTCGCTCAACGCGGCCATCCGGATCCTGTTCGCGATGGGACGCGAGCGGGTTCTTCCGGGATCGCTCGCCCGGCTGTCCAGCCGCCGTACCCCGGCCGTATCGATCGGGTGCGTCGCCGTGCTCACGCTCGCACTCGGGCTGCCATTGACCTACGCCTACGGCGGGGCTCGCACGTTCGGGTATCTCGCGGGAGCTGGCGGGCTATCGGTCGTGCTCATCTACCTCGCCGTGAATGTCGCGGCCATCCGCGCGTTCCGCACCGAGTTCCGCGACGAGTTCAGGCTTGCGCGGCATCTGCTCGTGCCCGCAACAGCCGCCGTTCTATTCCTGTTTCCGTTGTGGGGGGTCCTTCACCCGCGTGCCCGCACCCTGGTGGACCTGCTGCCCTTCGCAGCGCTCGGATGGCTTGGCCTGGGGGCCATCGCCGCTAGCGTCCTGCGGGCCCGACGGCCGACAAGCTTCGAGACGCTCGGCAGAGTATTCACGCCGGCCAACCAACCGGCAGGCGCCGTACCGGTCGCCCCAGGCGGTGGCGCGCCTGACGATATAGCGGACGTAGAGGCCTGACCGTCGTTGCCGCATTCGGATCCATTTCCCGCGCGGGACGGCCGGTTGCGATCGGACGGCGCATCACCCCAGCAGGGATGATGCGCCGTCCGCTACGGCGCCGCACGATACGAAGAGGGCCGAACTGGAGGTGGCCGCGATGACGGCTGAAGCGCCTGAGAGCCTAGTCACCGAAGGAGTCGACAGCCTTGAGGTGCGCTGGATCTTCCCGGGCCAGATCGAGACCGCGGTGGCCGAATGGTTCGGACGTTTCCCGGCCGAGACCCAGTCACGCGAGGACATCTACCTCGTGGATCCGCACCTGCGCCGACTGTCGGTAAAGGTCCGCGGGGGCTTGGCGCTGGAGGTGAAGGTGTACCGCGGCAGTCCAGGAATCCTCGATCTGCCGGGACGCGCCTGCGGACGCATGCAGTCCTGGCAGAAGTGGTCCTTTCCGTTCAGCCCGCTCGGTCAGGACAGCGGTGACCTGCCCGGCTGGAGACCGGTACGCAAGAGGCGGCGAATCAGCCGGTTCTCAGTGGCGCACGAGCCGGTCCCGATCCAGGCCCCGGGGCTGGGCCATGAGCCGCGGTGCGCGGTGGAACTCACGGAGGTCCGCACACCTGGCCAGGACTGGTGGACCCTGGGGTTCGAGGCGGCCGGCCCCGGCGGCCGGCTGCGCAGCGCACTCCAGGCCACCGCAGCTCTCGTGTTCGCTCAGGCCATGCCCGGCAGCACGGAACCCAGCTCGGAGGAATCGAGGTCCTACGCGGAGTGGCTGTGCCAGCGGCCGGGCGCCGAGTTACGCCGACGCCTGAAGAGCTGTCACCCCGCCGCTCCGCGACGAGGCCCCGCGGGGTGGCGGACCAAACCGACCTGAGGCCGGCCAGCTTCCACATGTGAGAGGTCGCCCCTATGGCCGACCACCGCGACCGGTGCCCGCGATTTCATTAACAGATACCAGTCGTTCATGAATCATTCATCGGTCGTTCACTAATTGTCCTGCCGTGCGGTCACAGTCTCGCGGCTGACGCAGGCGACCTATCGAACGCCCCGCGGGAAACCCGCGGGAAAGACGCTGACATCACAATTCCGGAAAGCGACAGGAATCACCCGTGAAGGGGTGATGATGCCTCGGCAGGACCCGGAAGGCTGTAGGAGTCAAGGTTTCGCAATCCTCAGTCAGGGGTGCGCAATGATACCGACAACAAGCCACCCAGCCATGAGCCTGAGGCCGATATCACGCCCAAGGCGGCCGCGCTCCGGTCGCGTTCGCGGCGGGCTGGCGCTCGCCTCTGATCCGGGGCGGCCATCATGACGGTCGGCACGCAGACCAATCCGGACAATACTGACGAGACTCCTGCCGAGCCCAAGCGCGGATTCAAGTTCCCGACCGCGTTCACCGTGCTGTTCTTCGTGCTGGTGCTGGTCTGGATCTTGACCTTCATAATCCCGCCGGGCACCTACTCCTACGTCAGCTGCGACGGGGGGTCGCCCAAGCCGATCCCGGGCACGTTCCATGACATCAATGTGAACCTGTCGGTGCAGGAGCGGTTGTATGACCTGTGGGTTTCGCCGGTCAACGGCCTGTACGGGATACGGACGCCGTCGGAGGTCGTCTCGGACCCTAACCCCGACCTGCTGAAGAAGGGCCAGTCGGCCTGCGGGACCACGGCCGGTAAGCAGGTCCCCGCCGAGATCGTCACCCCACCGGGGAACACGGGGCCGTACAACAGCGGGGATCTGGCCGGCGCGGTCCAGGTGTTCTTCTTCGTGCTGGCAATCGGCGCGTTCATCACCGTCACCATCAAGACCGGGGCGCTTGATGCGGGTATCGGGCGGGTCACCAACCGGTTCCGCAAGCGTGGCCTGCTGCTGATCGTGATCTTGATGGCGATCTTCTCCGTGGGCGGGACCACCTACGGGATGGCCGAGGAGACCCTAGGGTTCTACGCGATCATACTGCCGGTCATCGTCGGCCTGGGTTATGACCGGATGGTCGGGGTGGGGATCATCATGGTCGGCGCGGGAGTGGGGACGCTCGCCTCGACGGTGAACCCGTTCGCGACCGGGGTGGCCTCGGACGCCGCGGGCGTGGCCCTGGGGGACGGCATCGGGCTGCGGCTGATCATGTATGCCGTCTTCACCGCTCTCACCGTCCTGTATGTGCTGCGTTATGCCAGGCGGGTCAAGAACGATCCGGCCCGGTCGATGTTGCCTGCCGTGGAAGGGGACCAAGCCCCGGCCAGCGGGCCGGCCGGGCCGCCGGGGCCGATGACCGGCCGGCAGAAAACCGTGCTGTGGATCTTCGGGCTGACGTTCGGGCTGATGCTCTTCTCGGTGATCCCGTGGGGGGACTTCAGCTCCTCCCTGGAGTCCATCACCCTGGGCTGGTACTTCCCCGAGCTGGCGGCGTTGTTCATTGTCGGCGCGGTGCTGGTCGGGTTGGTGGGCGGCCTCGGCGAGGAAGGCACGGTCACCGGCATCATCGCCGGCGCTGGTGATTTCATCGGTGCGGCGCTGATCATCGCCGTGGCCCGCGGGGTCACCACGATCATGAACAACGCCGGGATCACTGACACGGTGCTGCACGCCCTGGAAGGTGCCGTCAGCGGGCTGTCTTCCGGGGCGTTCGCGGTGGTGATGTACCTGGTGAACATCCCGCTGGCGTTCCTGGTCCCGTCCTCCTCCGGGCACGCCACGCTGGCGATGCCGATCATGGCCCCGCTCGGCGATTTCGCCGGGGTGAGCCGGGCCATGGTGGTGACCGCCTACCAGTCCGCCTCCGGCTGGATGAACCTGTTCACTCCCACCTCGGCGATCGTCATGGGCGGGCTCGCGCTCAGCCGGGTCCGCTACGACAGGTACCTGAGGTTCGTGGCCCCGCTGCTGGGCATCCTGCTTGTCCTGACCTGCCTGTTCATGCTCCTCGGAGTAGCCGTCCCCGCTCTCGGAGGCCCGGTGAAATAGATGAACACCACCCGCTCCGCGCATCGCCTGGCCCGGCAGGCAAACCCCCTCTGGCGGCCCGGCCGGATCCTCCTGGCTGTCGCGGGCCTGGCGGCGGCCCTGCTGGCCAGCGCCTGCGACTCGGCCCAGCAGGTGCCATGGGCCACCTACAACTCCCAGCTCCAGCCGCAGATCGACGCCGCCACGGCCACCCGCGGCTGCGCCGCGCTACAGGCCTTCCTCGCGGCCGCCAAGGCGACCAGCAGTGCGCACGAGAAGGCCACCGGATTCCCCAACGACGCCCTCGTCGCCTAC
>JBAUAY010001172.1:0-3667 GCA_049676235.1 Streptosporangiaceae bacterium | reverse complement strand
GCCCTGCTGTCCGCCGCCTACCTGGCCATGGGCGCGGTGGACCGGTACGCCGTGCTAAGCGAACCGATGCTCGCCGCGGCCGGGCGGCCGGCGATCAGGTCGCCGCCGCAGTGCTCGCCGGGACCTGCTATGTGCGCGGCGACAGGGACCGCGTCCGCGACCTGGCTTGCCAGGCCCGGCTGCGGTTCGCCGCCCACCGCTGCGCCGCTATCCGTGTCGGCAGCGGCGCCGGGGAGCGCTCGGTGATGTTGGGGCCCTCGACGACCGCCGTCCAGCCGCTCCCGTCCGCAACGCGGGTCACGGTCCGCACCAGGCCGGCCTCGTACGCCCGCCACACGTTGCGGTCACCTGCGCCCATGGCTCGTCACCGGGGCCGTCCGGCCGGATATCGCCCCCAGGCGCTCATGACACACGGCCGGGGACATCGCAGACGATGGTGGCGCTGGTGAACGCGTCGAGCGCCTGAAGGACCGCGACCAGGTCATCGCCGCTGATCAGCCCGCGGCGTATCGCCTGGCCGAACCTGGCGACGTGGTCGCCTTCGGGGGGTGCGCGGCTAGCCCGGCACCTGCCAGCACTCACCGCAGTTCACTAGGCTAACGCCGCTGGCCGTTCGGTTGCTGCTCAAGCCCCGCCGGCCAGCGGCTGTGCGCTGGCCGGCGGTTGATGCACGGACATCAGTCGGTGGTTGCGGGCACCGGGTGTTCGAGTTGCGTGGAGGTCGCGGCAGCCAGGGCGAGTTCCCTACGCGGGATGAGCAGGAAGGTGACGGGCACGGCGGCTAGTGCGGTGAGCCCGACCACCCAGAACGCCCAGTGAAATCCGCTGGTGAGCGAGACCGCCGTGGTGTGCCCTTGACTGAGCAAGAGGCGTGAGTGGGTTGCCGCTACGGTTGAGGCGACCGCTACCCCGATCGCCCCGCCGAGCTGCTGAGATGTGTTCAGAAGCCCGGAGGCGATCCCGGCATCGTGATCGGTGACACCGGCGAGCGCTCCGATCGACACCGCGACGAACGCGAAGGCGACGCCGCCGGCTAGGAACAAGGGACCGGCGAGGTTCGCCCAGTAGTTCCCGTGCGCGGGTACCTGGGCCGCCCACAGGATCCCGGCACCGATCATGGCCATGCCGGCCGCCATGACGAGCTTGGCCGAGGCGCGGGTGACGAGCATCTGCGCCGGTCCGGCGAGCGCGAGCGCGGTGACCGATGTCGCTAGCCAGGCGACGCCGGCCTTCAAGGCGGAGTATCCGAGCACCTGCTGCATGTACAGGGTGCCGATGAAAAACAAGCTGAAGAAGCTGCCGCCCAGCAGGAAGGCGACCGCGTTCGACCCGGCGAGGGTCTTCAGCCGGAACAGGCGCAGGGGGAGCAGCGGCGCTTCGGCCCTCGTCT
This sequence comes from Streptosporangiaceae bacterium, assembly GCA_049676235.1. Taxonomy (GTDB): domain Bacteria; phylum Actinomycetota; class Actinomycetes; order Streptosporangiales; family Streptosporangiaceae; genus Palsa-504. Next base: position 2,277 of record JBAUAY010001172.1, on the reverse strand, counting down.
CGATAACCAGGAAGCCGGCGAGCATGGCCGCCGACGCCGCGAGCATGGCCAGCGTCCGGGTGGATGTCCAGCCTACGGTGGCGGCCTGCGAGATCGCGTAGACCAGGAGCACCAGGGCGCAAGTCACGGTGACGGCGCCGAGTGGGTCGTAGCGTCGGCGGGTGCTGCGCAGCCTGCTTTCCGGCACTACCCGCCGGGCCAGCAGCAGGGCGGCCGCGCCGATCGGGACGTTCAGGAAGAAGATGTACCGCCAGCCGGCATACTGGGTGAGCAGGCCGCCGGCGAGCAGGCCGGCCGTGGCAGCCGTGGCGCCGATGCCGCCCCAGGCGCCGAGCGCCTTGTTGCGCTCGGCGCCGTCGCCGAACATGTTCATGACGATGGACAGCGCGGCGGGCAGCACCACCGCGGCGCCCAGGCCCTGGATGCCGCGCATGATGATCAGGAACGTGTCGCTGGTGGCCAGCGCGCAGGCGAGCGAGGCCGCCGTGAAGATCGCCAGCCCGGCCATGAACAGGCGCCTGCGGCCGAGCAGGTCGGCGGCCCGGCCCCCGAGCAGGAGGAACCCGCCGTAGGTAAGGGCGTAGGCGGTCACCACCCACTGCAGGTCCGACTCGGGAAAGTGGAGCTTGCGGCCGATGGTCGGCAGGGCGACGTTGACGATCGTCAGGTCGACGACCGTCATGAAGAACGCGACGGCGAGCAACGTGAAGGCCCGCCAGCGGCGCACCTCGCCGGGCGGCGCGGGCCCCCGGTCACTGACGGCGTTCCTGCAGTCGAATATGGTCATGGGTTCCTCCGGTCCGGGCTGATCAGGTCATCACTGGTTCAAACCCCGGCCCGGCCGGCGATTCGACGGCGATTCGCCGGCGAATCTGCGCCGCCGCTGGTGTTCTACCTTCGTGAGGCGGCAGCCAGGCGGCCGGAAGGAAAGGATGACGGCGCGATGATCGAGACAGCCCTCAGCCGGGCCCAGGCAGGCGATGGCGAGGCCTTCCGCGAGCTCGTCGTGCCCTACAGTCGCGAGCTGCAGGCGCACTGTTACCGGATCCTCGGCTCGGTCCAGGACGCCGAGGACGTGCTCCAGGAGGCTCTGTTGGCCGCATGGCGTTCCATCGGCCGCTTCGACGGCCGCTCGCTGCGGGCGTGGTTGTACCGCATCGCCACGAACCGCTGCCTCAACTACCTGCGTGACGAATCCCGCCGCCCGCGGTCGGCCGGCCTGCCAGATCCGGAATCGGCCAGGACAGGGCGGGTCAGGTCCGGCGACCCGTGGTGGCTCGAGCCCTACCCGGATGTGCTGCTCGGCGACGTGGACCCCGGCCCCGAAGCCCGCTATGACGCGCGGGAGTCGATCGCGCTGTCGTTCGTGGCCGGCCTGCAGCACCTACCGCCCCAGCAGCGGGCGGTCCTGGTACTCCGGGATGTGCTCGGCTTTCCGGCGGCCGAAGCCGCCGGCATCCTCGGCACGACCCAGGCAGCCGTTCACAGCGCGCTCCTCCGGGCCCGGGCCGGCCTGCGCCCGGATACCGACCCGCACGACGTGCCGCTGCCACAATCGGCGGCCGAGGCCGCGGTCATCGGCCGTTTCGTCGACGCGTTCGAGCGTTCCGACGTGGACGCGCTGGTGGCCCTGCTGACCGAGGACGCCAGGCTCGCGATGCCGCCCGAGCCCTTCGAGTTCCGGGGACCCCAGGCGATCGCTGCCTTCCTCCGAGAAACCCACATCTGGGGCCAGGAACTCAAAATCGTCCCCACCCGGGCCAACAACCAGCCCGCCCTCGCTTTCTATCTCGCCGACCCCTGCACGCCGCTCTGGCGGGCCAGCAGTCTCGTCGTGCTCACGCTGCGGGGCAACCAGGGCTGTGTGCTCACCCGGTTCGGAGACCGGGGGCTGCTCGCCCGCTTCGGGTTTCCCCGCACCCTGCCAAGAGACTGACAGACACCGGCCAGGCAACCATCGGACCTTGGCAAATCTGCCTGGCCGCCTGCTCGCCCGGCCTCCCCTTGGCACCGCTCACAAGATCACCAGCTGCTCAGTGCCTAGCGCTAATCCCCGGCCGCATAGTCCCAAGACCCCGTACCGGCTTGCCGTCGCACGGTTCGGGCCGTGGAAGTGCACCCATGGATTCCCATCGAGTGAGGCAACCTCACGACAACAGGGTCATCGCCTGAGTGCTGGAAGGGCTACCGGGCCTTTCGGGCAAGCCGCTGTTCGGATCTGGCGGCCTGCTGCCGGGGGCAGATAGCGATCAAGGTCCCTACCGCCTAACCGAAGAT
>JBAUAY010001171.1:0-15771 GCA_049676235.1 Streptosporangiaceae bacterium | reverse complement strand
CCGGCCGAGGGCAGCAGGGGCGCCAGCAAGCTGGTCTCCAGGCCTAGGGCGGCGACCACCTCGAGGTCCCAGCGGTCGCCCATCACGTCGTAGAGCAGGGTGGCGGACGCGTCGCTGGGCTCGGCGCGGACCTCACCGGTGAGGCGGGCCCGGAGCCAGTCTTTGGGCTGCAGCGCCCAGCGGGCCTCGGTGTAGGTGCGCGGTTCGTTCCCGGCGATCCACATCAGCATCGGCCCGGTCATGCCGGGGGCCAGCGGGTTGGCCAGCCGGGCCAGCGCGCGAGGGCCGAGGAGCCGGTAGGCGCGCAGCGACCCGGTGGCACGGCTGTCGGCCCAGAGCAGGGCCGGACGCAGGGCCTCGCCGTCGGCGGACGCCATCACCAGGCCGTGCATTTGTCCCGACAGGCCGATCGCGGACGGCCGCGCGCCAGCGGCGTGGCCAGCCGCGTGCACCGCCTCGCGGGCGCAGGCGGTCACCGCGTTCCACCAGTGGGCCGGCTCGCTCTCGGCGTAGCCAGCCACGGTCGAGGTCACGGTGTAGCCGGCTGACGCCTGAGCCAGAACCTCGCCACCGGTATCGACCACGACCGCCTTGGCCGAACTGGTCCCGAGGTCCAGACCCAGGGTGCAGGCCGCGGTCATTACGGCCAGCACTCGATGATGATCTTGTGGACCGTCCGGTCGCCGCGCAGCGCGTCAAGCGCGTCGGCGTAGTCATCGAGGGTGAACCGGTGCGTGATGAGGCCTTCGGTCCGGGCCCGGCCGGTGCGCAGCGCCGCGATCGCGGCCGGGAACGAATTGATCTCCGCGAACGACCCCTTGATCGTGATCTCGCGGCGGAACACGTCGTACGGACTGACCCGCACGAGGTCTTCTGGCTCGGTCACGCCGTAGAACATCACGGTCCCGCCGTTCCGGGTCAGCGGCACGCATTGCTCCGACACGGCCGCCGACCCGGTGGCATCGACGACGATGTCGAAACCGCCGCCTGATCCCGCCTTCAGCTTGGCCGCGTCGCCAGCCAGATCCGCGCGGTCCATCAAGAACGTGGTGTCGATCCCGAGTGCCTCGGCCCGCTTGAGCTTGAACTCCGACGAAGCCGCCACCGTCACGCTGACCGCGCCGCCTCGCGCGATGAGCTGGGCCAGCAGCAGGCCGGTCGGGCCGGCGCCGAAGACCAGCGCCGAGCTGCCCGGCCGGGGACTCAGGGTCTCCACGCCGTGCATGGCGCACGCCGTGGGCTCGGTGAAAACGGACGTGTCGGGGTCGATGCCGTCTACCGAGAAGACCAGGTTGGCGGGCACCACGACGTACTCGGCGAAGGATCCCGGCCAGTTCGTGCCGAGTCCCTTGAGGTTGACGCACAGCAAGGTGCGTCCGATCCGGCAGTACTCGCAGTGCCCGCAGTTCATGTTGGGGTTGACCGAGACGTATTCGCCGAGGCGGAATCCCTCGGTGCCTTCGCCCACCGCATCCACCGGTCCGATCAGCTCATGGCCGGGGGTCAGGGGGAACTCGGCGAAGAATTTGCCGTTGTGGATGTGGAGATCGGTGCCGCAGATTCCGGTCTGCCGTACTCGTACCCGCACCTCACCCGGTTTCGGATCTGGTGTCGGGATCTCCTTGATCGTGAAACTGCCCGGGGCGTCGTAGACAACGGCTTTCATGCTGCTGCTCCTTAGGCGGATGAGCCGCATGGGCATGAGGCTCGCAAGTGGCCGGCCAGTAGCCCGCGCCCGCGCGGGCTACTGGCCGTGGACCAAGCGCCCGGGGGCGCTCCGTCCCGGGAAGGTCCGAGGTCACTCCCGGGCCGGCGCCGCTTGCCTGCTGGTCAGCTGACTCAGCCAGGTGCTCATCATCGGCTTGCCGCCTCGCAGGGCGGCGGCGCGCCGCTGCTGGTCCACGTAGACGGCGGCGATGAGCACGGCTCCCACCACGACCTCCTGCCAGAACGGCTGGATACCGATGATCACGAATCCGTTCTGGAGCGTAGTCGGGATGAACAACCCGATGGTGGTGCCGAGGATGGACCCGTAGCCGCCGAACAGGCTGGTGCCGCCGATCACGGTGCCGGCGATCACGCTGAGGTTCGTCGTACTCTGCCCGCCGATCGTGGTCGACTGGAAGAACGCCAGGTTGAGCCATCCGGCGAAGCCGGCCAGCAGGCCGGACAGGGCGTAGACCTTGATCAGGTGGCGGGGGACGCTCAGGCCGGAACGCCGGCCCGCCTCGGGGTTTGATCCGATCGCGTAGGTGTACAACCCGAACCGGGTCCGGTGCAGGTACACGATTCCGATCACGATGACGACCGCGGCGATGATCGCCAGGGTGGGAACCTGCCAGACGATGTTGCCGAAGCCCACGGAGTTGACCATGACGTTCGGGATATCGCGCAGGTCAACGCCTCCGGTGATCACCTCCGCCAGGCCCAGGGCCATCCCCAGGGTGCCGAGCGTGACGATGAGCGGCGGAACCTTCGCCCTGGCGATAAGGACTCCGTTGATCAGGCCCCAGCCGAGCCCGCAGCCGACGGCCACCAGGGCACCGACGATGGCGGCACCCCAGCCCTGGCCGCCCATCGCCGCCATCGCCTTATCGGCGACGACGCCGCTGAAGACCAGGACGCTGCCCACCGAGAGGTCGATGCCGCCGGTGATGATGACGAAGGTCATCCCGACACCCAGCACCGCCAGGATGGATGTGTCCTGCACGATCCCGCGGATGTTGAAGACCGTCAGGAAGCTGCCGGGCTTGAGGGCCGCGAAGATGACGACGATCACCGCGAGCACGATGATGATCTGCAACGCCTGCAGCCGGGCGAGCCGCGCGAGCCGGCCGGTCGGTTGTTCCTCGCTCGGCACCACCTCGGCGGGCGCGGGCGGAGGTACGGTCGCCTGTCCGGTCATGACTGGTTCTCCTGCGTTACCGCGCCCGTCATCGCCCCGACCAACTCCTCCATCGTTGTCTCCTTTGCTCGGTACGTGGCCACCCGCCGGCCGAGCCGCATGACCTGAACCTCGTCGGCAACCTGGATCACGTGCGGCATCGAGTGGCTGATGAACACCACGCCGAGCCCGCGGTCGCGGACCCGGCGGATCAGGTCCAGCACCGCTTTGGTCTGCACCACCCCGAGGGCGGCCGTGGGCTCATCGAGCAAGACGATCCGCTTGGCCCAGGCGGCCGCACGGGCCACCGCGACCGCCTGCTTCTGGCCGCCCGACATGGCGCCGACGCTGCCGGCATAGTTGCGCACCGTCGCGCCGAGCTCCTGGAACGCCTTCTTGCTGCCCGCGAGCATCTCCGCGTTGTTCATGAATCCCAACCGCCCCATGACGCCGGTGCGCATGACCTCGCGGCCGAGGTACATGTTCTGCACCGGATTGAGATGAGGCGCCAGGGCCAGGTCCTGGTACACGGTCTCGATCCCGTACCCGCGCGCGGCCAGGGGTCCCGAGATGGTCACCGGCTTGCCGTCGACCAGGATCTCCCCGGACGTCGGCGTCTCGGTGCCGGACAAGATCTTGACCAGCGTGCTCTTGCCTGCGCCGTTGTCCCCGATGAGCGCGACTACCTCGCCGGCCTTCACCTCGAAGTTGGCGCCTGACAGCGCGCTGACGTGACCGTACACCTTTGTGATGTCCCGTGCTTCCAGCGCAACGCTCATCGAATCACTCCCTTATCGACCGCAGTACCGGCTGAATCGGCGGAGCCGCCGAGTCCGTCATCGGTTCCGTGACGCTGCTGTAACCATGCCGCAATGTTTAAGGAAGAGAGTGCCTTCTCATGTCACCGATGTCAAGGGCTGAGTCCAAAACGATATCTGCTGCCTACGAGCACTGTTTAGGCCCAGGAGAAGAACACTGGAAAAGAGTCTTGACATCGGTGACATGACTGCTGCAAGATCAACCCGTACGTTTCTGCGAGGTTGCCAACAGCTGAACATGCCGGTCAATGGGATACAAGCAGGCCGGGCACCGCACACTCAAAACGGTGCGCGCTCGTTATCGTTCCGGGGCCGGCAGCCGAACCCAAGATTCACGCGAAGGAGCAGGTATGAAGCGGTTTATAGCGGTACCAACCGCGGGTGCGGCGGCAGTCATGCTGCTGGCCCTCACCGCGGCGTGCTCGTCATCGAGCTCGTCGACCGCGGCCAGCGGGTCCACCACCACCGGCGGGTCCACGACCGGGGCCTCGACCACCGGCAAGACCTACAAGATGACGTTCATCCAGGGCGTGGCCGGTGACGGGTTCTACGTCACGATGGGCTGCGGGATCCAGGCCGAGGCCAAGAAGCTCGGCAACGTCACCGTCAACATCCAGGGCCCCACGCAGTTCGACCCCACGCTGCAGAACCCGATCATCGAATCGGTCACCGCGGCGAAGCCTAACGCGATCCTGATCGCCCCCGACGATGTGTCAGCTAGCCGGCCCCCGATCGCCGCGGCCATGGCCGACGGCATCAAGGTCGTGCTCGTCGACACCACGCTGGCCGACCCGTCCGGCGCCGTCTCGCAGATCTCCTCGGACAACACGGCCGGCGGGGCCGACGCCTTCGCCGCGATCAAGCAGCTCGTGCCCGGTGGCGGCCCCGTCCTCATCGTCAACACCAAGCCCGGCATCAGCACCACCGACGAACGTCAGGCGGGCTTCGCGGCCGCGGCCAAGGCCGACCCCAAGTTCACCTACGTGGGCACCCAGTTCGACCAGGACACCGCGTCTCTCGCCGCTCAGGTCACGCTCGCGGCGCTGCAGAAGAACCCGAACATCGTCGGCATCTTCGCGGCCAACCTGTTCTCCGCCGAGGGCGCCGCCACCGGTGTGCGCCAGGCCGGCAAGTCCGGCAAGGTGAAGATCGTCGGATTCGACGCCGAGCCCGATGAGATCACCGCGCTGCAGCAGGGCACCGTGCAGGCGCTCATCGCCCAGTCACCGTACGTGATCGGGACCAACGCGGTGGACCAGGCCTACGCGGCCCTCACCGGCAAGCCGACCACCCCGAAGATCGGCACCAAGTTCACCATCATCACCAAGGACAACCTGAACACGGCGGCCAGCCAGGCAGCGATCTACAAGACCAGCTGCTGATCTCAGCCGCCGATATAATGCCCAGCGAATGGTCCCCCGGTGCTCACCGGGGGACCTTCGCCGCCGGAGCTGCGTCGTTCGTACCTGCCGAACCAAACCCCCGCAGCCGCCTGAGCAGGCGCCAGGTCTGGAGGCGATGATCCTCGATGACTACCATGCGCGACGTTGCTCGTGTCGCCGGAGTCAGCGCGAAGACCGTGTCCCGGGTCTTCAACGATGACCCCCACGTCACCGAGGAGACCCGCGAGCGGGTGCGCTGGGCCATGCAGAAACTGAACTACGTGCCGAACCTGCTGGCCCGCAGTTTCCGCGCCGGCGCGGACGCCGCGGTCGGCCTGGCCGTTCCCGACCTCGCCGACCCGTTCTTCGCCACCATGACGAGCAGCATCGAACTCGACCTGGTGAGCCGGGGCATGGCGGTCGTGGTGACCAGCCTTCACCACGGCGCCGACCGCGAGCGCACCGCCCTGGAGGCGCTGCTGCGGCGCCAGATCAGCGGCCTGATCGTGGTTAGCGTGAGCGCGGACCAGTCCTACCTGGCGCCCTGGCAGGAGCGGACGCCGATGGTGTTCGTCGACCGGGCCCCGCGGGGGCTCTCCGGCGTCTACGTCATCGAGGACGACCTAGGCGGCGCCCGCGAGGCGGTCACGCACCTCGCCCGCCACGGGCACCGGAGCGTTGCCTTCTTCGGTGTCTCGACCCCGGTGACGACCACCCACCGCAGGCTCAGGGGCTACCGCTCCGCGGTGGCGGAGAACGGGCTCGCCGACCGTCCCGACCTCGTCTGCATGCCCTTCGAGTCCCCCGATGAGTCCGCCGCGGAACTGGTCAAGCGGCTGGCGGCACCGGACCCTCCCACCGCCGTGTTCTCCTCGAACATCCCCTGCACGATGGCGCTCGTGCTCGCCCTGCACCAGGCCGGACGCACCGACGTCGCGGTGGTCGGATTCGGCGACATCCCCATGGCCGAGGCCCTGGCTCCCGCGGTCACGGTCCTGGATCAGGACCCCGCGGGACTCGGGCGCATCGCCGTGGAAAGGCTGCTCCAGCGCATCGAAGACCCGCACGCACCGCTGCGACGCAGGACCGTGCTCCCGGTCGGGCTGATTCCGAGGGGATCGGGCGAGCTGCCTCCGCCTCCCGCGTGACCAGGAAAGACATGACCTTGAGCGAACCAGGGACAGCAGAATGGCGCCGCGCCGAAGCCAGCCGGCTGATCGAATTCGGGCGCGCGGCCGCGTTGGCCGACGGCGGTTTCGGGTGGCTTGGCGCCGACGGCGACATCGACGTGACCCAGCCCCGCCCGCTGTACATCAACGCGCGCATGACGTACGTATTCGCCCTGGCGCACCTGAACGGCGTGGCCGGCGCGGATGCCCTGGCGGCCGCCGGAATCGGCGCCCTGGCCGGCCGCTATGCCGACGACAGGCACGGCGGCTGGTTTTCCAGCCTCGACCCAGCCGGGAACGTCATCGATACCACCAAGGCGAACTACGCCCACGCCCACGTCCTGCTGGCGAGCGCCAGTGCGGTGGCGGCCGGCCTGCCCGGCGCCGATTCCGTCCTGGCGGCCGCCGCGGCCGCCATTGACCAGCACTTCTGGTCCGACGCCGAGGGCTGCGCGCTAGAGAGCTGGAACGCTGACTTCACCGAACTCGAGCCCTACCGCGGCGCCAACAGCAACATGCACTCGGTGGAGGCCTACCTCGCCGCGGGAGACGTCACCGGCGACCCCGTCTGGCCCGTCCGGGCCGCCGCCATCGCCGACCGCCTGATTAACGGCTACGCCCGGGCCAACGCGTGGCGGATACCCGAGCACTACGACGAGAACTGGCAGCCGCTGCCTGACTACAACGCCGATCGCCGCAGCGACCCGTTCCGGCCGTATGGCACCACCCCCGGCCACTCCTTCGAATGGGCCCGGCTGCTGCTGACCCTGGAGGCGGGCCAGACGGCGCCCCCCGCCTGGCTGCCCGAGGCGGCCACCGCGCTCTTCGATACCGCCGTCGCCGACGCCTGGCAGCGGGATGGCCACCCGGGATTGATCTACACGGTCGACACCGACGGTCAGCCGGTGGTGACGGCACGAGTGCACTGGGTGGCCTGCGAGGCCGTGCTCGCCGCCGACGCGCTGCACCGCCGCACCGGGGAGGAACGCTTCGCCGCGGTCGCCGCCCAGTGGTGGGGTGAGATCGACCGCTACTTCCTGGACGCCAAGAACGGCGGCTGGTGGCAGGAGCTCTCCCCGGACATGACGCCGGCCACCTCCATCTGGTCAGGCAAGCCGGATCTCTACCACTCCTACCAGGCCCTGCTGCTCCCGTCGCTCCCGCTGAGCCCGACCGCGGCCAGCGCCCTGGCCAGGTCCCGCGGTGCGCGTCCCGATCAGGCCTCATGAGCAGACCCGCCGCCGTCCTGATCGGCGGGCCTCCGGCGACGGGCAAGAGCACGCTGGCCGCGGCGCTGGCGCCCCGGCTCGGCGCTGCCCTCCTGGATCTCGACGTCGCGACCGGCCCGCTGACCCGGGTGGTGTCCGACCTGATCGGCGTGCATGACCCGGATGATCCCGCCCTCGCCCGGCTGACCCGGGCCGCCCGCTACGACACGCTGCTTGGGCTGGCCGAGGCCAATCTGCAGGCGGGCCGGCCCGTGGTCCTTGTCGCGCCCTTTAGTGCCGAACGAGCTCAGCCTTCCGCCTGGGCCACCATCACGCGTCGGATCGCGGGCGAGCCCACGATGGTCTGGCTGTACCTGCCACCCGACGAGCTCATCCAGCGCTTGACACGGCGCGCCCTGGCCCGTGACGAGAACAAGATCCGCGATCCCGCGTCCTTCCTGACCGGCCTGAATCTTGAGCCACCGGTGGTCCCGCACCTACCCCTGGATGCCTCCCAGCCGACGGCCACGCTGGTGAAAGCCGTCCTCGCCCACCTCTCCCGGTAGGTTTCCGCCCCGGCCACCACCGCTCCCGGCCACCATCGCTCCCGATTTGTCTACGCTTTCGGGTGCTATAACCCCCGAAAGCGTAGACAAAGAGCGCACGATCGCCGATGCGTCCGTCCCCGCCCACTAGATCCGCCGGCCACCTCGTCTGATCGGCCTTGCCATCGATGGCACGGTAGGGCAGAATGAAGGTATGCCATCGATGGCAAAGGCCGCTCCCAGCAGGTTGCTCGATGTCGCGAACGCGGCCGGGGTGAGCCTGCGCACCGCCTCGCGGGTCCTGAACGACGATCCGCGGGTCGCGCCTGTCACCCGGCAGCGCGTCCGTGAAGTGATGCTCGACCTGCGGTTCGAGCCCGATGCGATGGCCCGGTCGCTACGAGCCGGTACGGACACCGCGATCGGGTTCGTCGTGGAGTCCATCGCTGACCCGTTCTTCGCCGAAGTCATCGACGCGGTGGAGCTGGAAATGTCCCGTCACGGCCGGTCGGTGCTCGTCACGAGCACGCGGCGTGATCCCGGCTGGGAACGCGACGTCATCGGGCGCATGATGCAACGGCGGGTCGCCGGTCTGCTGCTCTGCCCGACCGGCGATGACCATGCCTGGCTCGACCCCCGCGTTCCCATCGTCCTCGTCGACCGGCCGGCGCCCGGCCTGTCCGCGGACCTGGTCGAGATAGACGACCACCGCGCCGCGTTCGACGCCGTGGCTCATCTCATCGCTCATGGGCACCGGCGCATCGCCTATATCGGCGACACGCCTGCCATCCCGACCTCAGCTGCCCGGCTGCGCGGTTACCGTGAGGCCCTGGCCCATCACCGGGTTGCGGCGGACGAGTACCTGGTCAACTGCGACTGCGCGACCAGCCAGGCTGCCGCGCACGCGGTGTCCGCCCTGATCGGCGGTTCCCGCCCGCCGACCGCGATCCTGAGCGCCACCACGCGGGCGTCGCTGGGCGTGGTGCCGACTCTGCACTCCGCCCGGCGTACGGACATCGCCCTCGTCGCGTTCGGCGACTTCCCCATGGCCGATGCCCTGCGTCCGGCCGTCACCGTCGTAGACCATCCCGGTCATGAAGTCGGGCGCGTGGCCGCGGAACGACTCCTGGCGCGCCTGGAGGCGCCCGGGCTTCCCGTCGAGCGCATCCAGGTCCCGGCCAGGATCATCGAACGCGGCTCAGGGGAGCTACGCCCATGACGGTCAGCACGGATGTTGTCATCGGAATCGACATCGGCACGACCTCGTCCAAAGCCCTGGCGACGTCGCGGTGCGGCACCCGCTACGTGGAGCAGCCGACCCCGTGGCATACCGCTAGCTGCGGCCAGACCGAGATCGATCCGTACCGCCTGGTCGACGCGGCCGTAGAACTGATCGGGCGCGCGGTCCGGGCGGCCGAATCAGCGTGGGGACCGGTCCGCGTGCGCGGCATCGGCGTAGCCGGCCTGGGCGAGAGCGGCGTGCTGCTCGACGCGGCCGGGCGGCCGGCCGCTCCGGTCATCGCCTGGTTCGATCACCGCGGCGGGGATGAGCTGGAACAACTGGGCCGGGAAGCCCCCGGATTTGCCGCCGTGTTCGAGCGCACGACCGGCCTTCGGTGGTCGAGCCAGGCCAGCCTGGCCAAGCTGCTGTGGCTACGCGCCAGCGGATATCCGGTTGGCCCGGCATCGACCTGGCTGAGCGTGCCCGAATGGATCGTCTTCGCCCTGGGCGGCGATCCGGTTCGCGAGCCCTCGCTGGCGTCCCGGACCGGTCTCATCGACCAGGGCACCGGCGAGGTCTGGCCCGACGCCCTGACGGCGGCCGGCTTGCCCGCCCGGATCCTTCCCGCCGAACGGCCGGCCGGCGCCCCCGCCGGTTACCTGCGGCACGACGATGTCGTCCCCGGCGCCACAGGCGCCACCTTGACGGTGGCCGGGCACGACCATCCGGTGGCGGCCATCGGCGTCGGCGCGGTCGAGGCGGACGAGCTGTTTAATTCGAGCGGCACCGCGGACGTGCTGGCCCGCTCCATCCCCGGGACGCTGGATGAGGACCAGCGCCAGTGCGTCGTCAGCGCCGGCTGGTCGATCGGGCGGCACGTGCTGCCAGACACCAGCCTGCTCCTGGCCGGGGTCAGCGGCGGACTGCTGCTGCGGCGCGTGCTGGCGGCCCTGGGCGCGGAGTCCGGGCAGGCTCGGGCGGCTCTTGATCACGCCAGCCTGAGCGTCGGTGACCTGCCCGCTGGACTGTCGGTCACCGGCGACGGCCGAACCCAGGACGACGTGGTCATACGCATCCGGGACGCCGCGTCTCCCGGTACGGTCTGGACGGCCGCGGTGCGCTACACGGCGGCCCAGACCCGGCATTTGCTTGATGACATCGAGAAGATCGTCGGCCCGCACCGGCGGGCCGTGGCCGCCGGCGGATGGACGCAGATGGCCAGCGTGCGCCTGGCCAAGGCGGCCGTCATCGACGCGCTGAGCTTCTCACCCGTGGTCCAGCCGGGCGTCACCGGAGCCGCCCTGCTTGCCGCGTTCGCCCTTGACGGCGAGGGGCTGCCGCTCGCCGACTTCATCCGGCAGTCGACGAAGGAATGAAATGACAAACGCCACGAAAATCCGAACGGGAACGCTGGACGACATCGCCACCGACAGCCACGTGTTCTCGATCATCGCCATGGACCAGCGCAACACCCTGCGCCGCATGTTCACGGCTGTCGGCCTCGATGCGAGCGACGACGACCTGCGCGTCGCGAAAGCCGACGTGGCCCGCGTCCTGACGCCCGCCGCCACCGGCCTGCTGTCCGATCCGACCTACGGCGTTCCTGCCATCACGCAAGCCAAGGCGCTCGCCCCGAACTGCGGGCTGCTCATCGCCGCCGAACCGTCCGAGCGGCGCAGTTACCAGGGCGAGCCGCGCACCCACCGCGACCCCGGCCTGGACGCTCAATGGGTCCTTGACCAGGGCGGTGATGCCCTCAAGTTTTTTGTCCAGCTGCGCGCCGACCGCCCGGGCCCGGCGCAGGGTGAGCCGGACCTGGTCGCCGAGACGCTGGCTGTCTGCGAGGAAATCATCCGCGATTGCCGCGCCACGGGTGTCCCCGTGGTCATCGAGAACCTCGTGTACGTGCGGCCGGGCGAAGACCTTCGTGGTCAGGCCCGCGAAGACGCGATCATCGAGGCGGCCCGGGCCCTCAACGACCTGGACATCGACCTGCTCAAGCTCGAATACCCCGGTTCGCCGGAGGGCTGCCGGCGGCTGGCTGAGATCCTCGGCCGGCCCTGGGCCGTGCTGTCCGCTGGCGTGCCCTTCGACCAGTTCACCGACATCATCCGGATCGCCGCCGACCAAGGGGGAGCCTCGGGCTTCATTGCCGGCCGCTCCGTGTGGCGCGAAGTGGTGAGCCTCGTTGGCCATCAGCGCGAAGAGTTCCTCACCTCGGTCGCGCTGCCACGACTGGAAAAACTGGTCGGCGTCGCAGCACACCGGGCCCGCCCGTGGACCGAGGTAAGCCGGCCCGCGGCGGCGGGCAACCGGCTCGGCTAGCCGTGGTGCGGGCGGCCGACGTAGCCTTAGAGCGACGGCGGCGTCTCCACCAGCGGCCTGACCTACGCGTGGGTCGGGTCCAGCGTGCGGTGCCAGGGGGTCCGCGTCGAAATGTTGCACGTATCTGTTTTGGGCGAGCAGACGATCACCGACGACCGGACCGGCAGTGTCCAGATCCGGTCGGCGCGGGCGGTTGCCCTGGTCGGCTTCCTGGTGGTCCATGCCGGGTCACCCCAGACGCGGCAGCGCATCGCGGGGCTGTTCTGGCCGGATTCGACGGACGCGCAGGCGCTCACCAACCTGCGCCGCGAGCTGCACTACCTGCGTCATGTTCTGGGCGACGAGCCTTCTCTCGTCGTGACGCCTAGGGATCTATGCTGGCGTGACACCGAGACGTGCCACGTCGACGTGCGCACCTTCGACATCGAGGGCCAGGCTGCCCTGGCCGCCGCGGCGGCCGATGACGACGAGGCGATCCTCGCGCACGCTACCCGTGCGATCGCCGAGTACCGTGGCGACTTCCTGCCCGGCGGGTACGACGACTGGCTGCTCGAGACCAGGTCGGCGCTCGAACGCCGGTGCGTGGACTTGTGCGACCTGATCGGTGCGGCGCGAGTACGAACGGGCCACCTGGCCGGAGCGGTGGATGCCGCCCGCCGCCGCATCCAGTTGCAGCCATTGGAGGAGATCGGCTACCGCACGCTGATGCGGCTGCAGGCCGACCTGGGCGACCGGGCCGGAGCGCTGAGTGCGTACCATCACTGCGCTTCCGTCCTGGAGCGTGAACTCGGCGTCGTGCCGGACCCGGCGACGCGGCAGGCCCTCCAGGATTTGATGGCCCACGGAGACCAGCCCGGCGCGAGACTGCCCGCGGTGCCGCCTGCCACCGGCCGCTCAGGACTCGCCGCAGCACAACTCGTCGGCCGGTCGGCCGAACTCGGCCTACTCCAAGATCTGTGGCGGACCGCCGCGGCGGGCCGTCCCGGCCTCGCGCTGGTTCGCGGCGGCGCCGGCGTCGGGAAGACCCGCCTGGTGGCCGAGGTCGCCGAGTTCGCGCGAGTCCAAGGCGCTGTGGTGGCCGGTACCCAGTGCTTCGGGACGCCGGGGCGGCTGGCGCTGGCCCCGGTGGCGGACTGGTTGCGAAACCCGGCGGTTCAGTCGGCGACGGCGACGCTCGACCCGGCCTGGCGCGCCGAAGTCGACCGGCTGGTGCCATCCGGCGCGGGTCGCGGAGAACCCGGGGCGGGCTTGCGAGCGATGGTCGACGCGTGGCAACGCCACCGCTTCTTCGAGGGCCTGGCCCGGGCGCTGATCGGCGTCGGCCGGCCGATGCTGCTGGTGCTGGACAACCTCCAGTGGTGCGACCAGGAGACGCTGGCCTTCCTCACCTTCTGCCTGGGATTGGATCCCGCCGCTCAGATCCTGGTGGCCGGGACAGTGCGCGACGACCCCGGCGAAGACCGGGACCTCGCGGACTGGACGGTCAGGATACGGGCCAGCGGACTGCTCACCGAGCTATCCCTCAACCCGCTGGAGGCGGCCGACACGGCACGTCTCGCCGAGGCGATCTCGGGATGCCCCCTGCTCGAGACCGACACGAACCTGCTCCAGGCGACGACGGGAGGTTTCCCGTTGTACGTCGTCGAGGCGGTGCGCGGCAGTGTCGACCTCGGTGGCAGCCGGCTGCCGGTTGGTGATCTCAAGGCGGTACTGCGCAATCGCCTCGACCAGGTGAGCGCCGCGGCCCGGGAGGTGGCCGGCCTGGCGGCGGCGGTCGGGGCGAACTTCAGCCTGGATCTGCTCACGGAGGCGAGCGACCTCGACGCCGGCGTCGTGGTGGGAGCCGTCGACGAGTTGTGGCGGCACCGGATCCTGCGCGAGTTCCGAGATGGCTACGACTTCTCCCACGACCTGCTACGCGAAACGGCGTACGCGCAGGTCAGCCCCCCGAGGCGCTGGCTGCTGCACCGGCGCATCGCGCAAGGACTCGAGCTGCTCTACCTCGTCAACACCGATATGGTCGCCGCGCAACTGGCCGAGCAGTATGTACGCGGTGGCCGCCCCGAGCGAGCGGTGGGCTACTACCGGCGCGCAGCCGATGTCGCAGCGCGCACGTTCGCCCACGCGGAGGCGATCCGGCTGCATGAGCAGGCGCTGTCCATCGTGCGGGACCTGCCCGAGGGGAGAGACAGGGACCGGCAGGAACTCGCGATCCTCGAAGCGATCGCCGCACCGCTCAACGCCAGGTACGGATACTCGTCCCCCGAGCTGCAGCGGACGCTCGAGCGTTCGATCGTCCTCGCCGAATCACTTGGCCGCAAAGACTCGATTATCACCGGACTCGTCTCATTGTGGGGGTCCCGGTTCGTTCAGGGGCGTATCGCCGACGGGTACCAGACGGCCGCGCGCGCGCGTGCCCTGGTCGACCCCGACTCCGAGCTGAGCGGCCAAGCTCATTTCGCCGTCGGCGGGTCGGCCGTCAGCCTGGGTAGGCCCGCCGAGGGACTGCGCCACCTTGAGTGCGTCCCCAAGCTGGCGCGCGGTGCCGGCTGGCTGAATGTCGGCGTCCGGTCCGATGTGCACAGCACTGCCTGGGCAGCGCACGCTCACTGGCTGTTGGGCCACGACGACGCCCTGTCCGTCTGTCACGAGGCCATCGAGCTAGCCCGGGCGGTTGACCACCCTTACAGCCTGGCCGTAGCTCTGGCCTACGGCTGCATCACTCACCAGATGCGCGACGACGTGTCCGCGCTCAAAGACACCGTGGGTGAGCTGCGCGAGCTGTGCGACCGATACGGCTTCGCCTACTACCGTGAGTGGGCGCTGATTCTGGACGGCTGGTCCCGCACCGACGGGTCAGGCATCGGCCTCGCCCAGCGAGGCATCGACAACCTCAGGTCGGAAGGCTCGTTCACGCGCATGCCGTACTGGCTGTCGTTGCTCGCCGACCTGTTGGCACGAGACAACCGGCCGGACGCCGCGCGAGCGACCCTCGACGCCGCCATCGTGGTCGGCCAGGCCAGGGATGACCGGTGGTGGCTGCCCGAGGTGATGCGGATGCGCGCCGTCTACGACGACGACGATGCCGCTGTCTCGCGGCTGCGTTCCGCCGCGCAGATGGCCTCGGACCACGGCAGCACCGCGTTGCTGCGGCGCTGCGAACACGACCTGGCCGGGCGAGGTGCTGCCCAGCCACTCCTGTTATTGCGCGGCGGCGTTCTTCGCCGGCCTGACGCGAGCGGGTTCCCGCGAACGCTGCGCGAACGCGGCGGGTTCTAGCGTCGGTACGTCCTGAGCCTTAGACGACGTTCCGGAGGGGAATCACATGACCGCCACATCAGCCAGTACGAGCACGGCGCCCTACGAAGAGCTGGCCGCGAGCCTGCAGGGTGACCTGACCCGGCCGGGAGATCCCGGTTACGACCAGGCGCGCGCCGTCTACAACGCCATGATCGACAAGCATCCGGCCGCCATCGCGCGCTGCCGGGACGTCGTCGACGTCATCTCCTGTGTGCGTTTCGGCCGTGAGCACGGCCTGGAGATCGCCGTCCGGGGTGGCGGTCACAACGCGGCGGGGCTCGGGGTATGGGACGACGCCCTGGTCATCGAGCTTTCCCTGCTCCGCAGCACCACGGTCGACCCCATGAAACACACCGTCCGGGTCGACGCCGGATGCACCTGGGGAGACGTGGACCACGCGACCGTAGGGTTCGGCATGGCCACTCCCTCCGGATTCCTCGCCTCCACCGGGGTGGGCGGCCTGACTCTGGGCGGCGGCATCGGCTACCTGGCCCGGCGCTTCGGTCTCACCGTCGACAATCTGCTCGCCGCCGACGTGGTGCTCGCCGACGGCAGTTTCGTGACGGCCAGCGCCAGCTCGCACAGTGACCTGTTCTGGGCCTTGCGCGGCGGAGGCGGGAACTTCGGCATCGTCACCTCGTTCACGTTCCGCTGCCACGACATCGGCGAGCACGGCACGGTCATCGCCGGCCCGGTCCTGTACGACCTCGCCGACACCGCCGAGGTGATGCGCTGGTACCGGGAACTGCTGCCATCGCTGCCGGAGGAGCTGAGCGGCTGGATCGCGCTGCTGACCATCCCCCCGGCTCCGCCGTTCCCGGAGGCGCTGTGGGGCCGCAAGGCCTGCGGCATCGTCTGGTGCTACACCGGCCGGCACGATCAGGCCGACCAGGTCCTCGAGCCGATCAAGACCCATGG
>JBAUAY010001170.1:0-3733 GCA_049676235.1 Streptosporangiaceae bacterium | reverse complement strand
GCGATGGCCGCCGTGACCTCGGCCGCCAGGGCGGGCGAGAAGAAGGTCCCGGGCACGCTCTGCGCGATCGCGCGGCGGAACAGCCCGGCCGCGGCCGGCATGACGAGCAGCGACGCGATCGCGCCCGCCCCGGCCGACTCGCCGAACACGGTCACCAGGTCCGGATCGCCGCCGAACGCGGCGATGTTCTCCCGGACCCAGCGCAGCGCCGCCACCTGGTCGAGCAGCGCCCGGTTGGCCGGGACACCGGGCAGGTAAGCGTAGCCCTCGACGCCGATCCGGTGGTTAAAGGTCACCACCACTACGTTCTGCCTGGCCAGCGACGTGCCGTCGTAGCCGAGCAGGCTGGACGCGCCGAACCGGTAGGCACCGCCGTAGATCCAGACCATGACCGGGAGCCCGGCCGCGCCTAGGTCGGGCGAGAACACGTTGACGGTGAGCCAGTCATCGGGGTCGGCGTCGGGCGCGGCTGGCAGCATCGGCGTGAGCAGGAACCCGGACTGCGGCGGGGGCGGCCCGAAGGTGGCCGCCTCCCGCACGCCATCCCAGGCCCAGGCCCGGCGCGGGGCGGCGAACCGCAGGTCGCCGACGGGGGGCTGGGCGAACGGGATGCCGCGGAAGACGGCCACGCCGTCTTCGGCCCGTCCGCGGACGAGCCCGGCGGCCGTGCGGACGACGGGTTCGGTTGTGTCCATGCGTGCCCCTTCGCCGGCGGGCCTAGGGCCGGACATATCGCGATGCGGACCCTTATGGCCGCCAGGAAGGAGGCTACGCTATGGGATCGAGCAGCACGACGGGAATCTGCCGGGGCGCGGCGTTCGTCTCGTACTCGGCGAAGCCCGGGACGTCTTTCTTCTGCTTGCTCCAGATCGGCTCCCGCTCGTCCGGGTTCGCCACCCGCGCCCTGACCCTGATCGTGTCGCTGCCCATTTCGATGGTCGTGTCCGGGTGCGCGACCAGGTTGTAGTACCAGTCCGGGTTGCTCGGCGCGCCCCCCCTCGAGGCGAATATCGCGTAACTGTCGCCTACCTGCTGGTACATCAACGGGTTCACCCGCTCGGTACCGCTCTTCGCGCCGGTGTGATGCAGGAGCAGCACGGGAGCTCCCTGGAACGGTCCGCCCACCTTCCCGGCGTTGGCACGGAATTCCGCGATGACCTTTCCGTTGAAATCCTCGCCGTCGGCCATAGCCGTCTCCCTTCTGGTTTCCTCTAGCTGTCCAGCAGGATCATATGGGCCTCGATGGCGGCGGCTCGCAGAGGCCACCGGTAGGGTCGGGCCATGGCCGGTGAGCTCACTCCGCACGAGGGCGGCCTGGCGCCGGAGGAGGAGTACGACGGCTACCTGTTCGCCGACGCCTCGTTCGCCGACGCCGACGCCGGGAACTGCAACTTCCTCGACTGCGAGTTCGCCAGCGTCTCATTCGACGGCGGCAGGCTGAGGAAGGCCCGGTTCACCGACACCCACATGCGGGACACGAGGTTCGTGGCCAGCGACCTGTCCGAAACCGGCTGGCTGGACACCACGCTGGCCGGCTGCGCGCTGGCCGGGGTGCAGGCCTTCTCCGCCTCGATGCGCCGGGTCACCTTCCGCGACTGCAAGTTCGATTCGGTGAACTTCCGCAGCGGCACGCTTACCGACACCAGGTTCGAGAACTGCCTGTTGCGCGACACGGAGTTCGGCGGCGCCACGCTGCGACGGGTCAGCTTCGGCGGTTGTACCCTGACCCGCGCGGATTTCGCCAAGGTCAGCTGCGCCGAGGTGGACCTGCGCGGGGCGGCCCTCGGCATCACCGCCGGGTACGAGTCGCTGCGCGGGGCCACCATCGACAGCGGCCAGCTGATCGCGCTGGCCCCGCTGATCGCCCGCCATCTAGGCATCACCGTCACCGACTGAGGAGGCGACGCGGAGCTGCCGCTCGGCATGCGCGCGGTGACGGGGGTCAGAAACTGACCTGATACCAGGTCGTTCCGCCGTCCGAGGTGAGGAACAGCTGCCCGGGCCGCTGGGTGGAGTTGCCGTCGCTGTTGGCGGGCCCGTGCACCACCACGCCGTCGGTCGCGGTGGTAAAGCCGAGGTCGGCCCAGCCCGCCCCGCCGTCATCGGCGGTGTGCACGATCCGCCAGCTCGACCCGGCGTCGCCCGAATGCAGCAGCCAGCTCGCCGCGCTCGCGGTGGCGATGGCCACCTCGCCGCCGACGGCGGTGGCGGCGATGGTGCCCCCGTCGCCGTCCGGGCTCGGCGCCCCGGCCCGCGCCCAGTGCGCCCCGTCGTCTAGGCTCACGTACACCTGCTTGATCGTGTGCCCCGTATAGCCCTCGCCGACGCAGAGCAGCGCCAGCCCGTGCGGGGAGGTCACCGCGACCGAAGGCCGCTGGGCCGGCGGCGGGCACGGGATCGGGTTATCGGTGAAGGTCAGGCCGCCGTCACCGGTCACGAGCACGTCCCGGCCATTAGTGACGGCCGCGACCCCGGCCTGGGTGGCGATCAGGTCATCGGGGTCGATCACGCCGCCGATGGTGACCTTCTCGACAGCCGTCCAGGAGCCGCCGCCGAGCGTCCGGCGCTGCAGGACGGCGGGTTGCTCGCAGCCGCCGCCCGGCGTGCACCGCGCGGTGAGCGCGAGCACCTGGCCGCCCGCGATGGCCAGGGAGAGGATCGAGCCCCCGGGTTCGGCGTCGCGGATCCACTGGCCACCGCCGTCGGTGGTCTCCCACAGCCCGTCGCCGAACACGAAACCGTGCCCGGGCGTCGCGAACCGGATCCCCCACACCGCGGGCGCGGCGGGCAGCCCAGGCTGGCCCACGGGCTCGGCCGGGGCGGGCAGGCCGATCCAGCTCTGCCCGCGGTCCAGGGTGCGGACGATCGCTGTGCACGGCGCGTGCGCGCACGGCGCGGTGCCCAGAACGAACGCCTCATCCGCCGACACGAACGTGACCGACGTCGCGGCGAACCGGGCGGGCACCGGGCCGCCTGAGGGCCTCGCGCCGCCCGGGGCGGCCGGGGTCTGGGCCAGTGCCGGTATTGAAGAGCTTGATCCCGAACGAGGCGGCGTGCTTGCCCCGCCCCCGCTCGACGTTCCCGAGCCGGGCGCCCCGCTCGATCCGCACGCGGTGAGGCCGAGCAGCAGCCCGGCCACCGCCGCTAGGAGTGATACCCGCGCCGACGCCATCATCGCTCACCCCTTTACGTGCTCTACCTAGTAAGACGACGCAGCGAGGCTATGGTTGCGAACTGAGGCCGCGGGTCACGGGAGCGCGCGCATGGCGCGCGCGAAGGCCTCGCCGCGGTCGCGGTAGTCCCGGAAGTGGCCGAAGCTCGGTGCCGCCGGGGATAGCAGCACTACCCCCTCGGGCTTGGCCCACTCGAACCCCGCCGCCACGGCGTCGTCCAAGTCAGGGCAGTCCGTCACTCCCGCAAAGCCGGCCGCCTCGATCTGTGCCGCCTCGATCTGGGCCGCCTCGATCTGGGCCCGGATGCGGGGGCCGCTGTCGGGGAGGGTCAGGACGTAGGTGGGCGCCGGGCGGGCCAGGACGCCGGCGGCCAGCGGAGCGTAGTCGATGCCCCGGTCCTGACCGCCGACGATCAGCGCGATCCGGCGGGCGGGGAAGGCGTCGAGCGCGGCCAGGGTGGGCAGCACGTTGGTGGACAGGCTGTCGTCGACGAAGGTGACGCCGCCGACCGCGCCGACCGGCGTGAGCCGGCTCGGCAGGGGCCGGTAGCCGGCCGCGGC
>JBAUAY010001169.1:0-12285 GCA_049676235.1 Streptosporangiaceae bacterium | reverse complement strand
AGTTGTGCACGGCGAGCTCGTCGTGGTCTAGGGCCTCGTGGCGGGTGATAGTCGCGATCGGTTCCATCGTTCATCCCTTCAACCGGGCTGGAATGCTTCCGGCGCTTTCACAATCGCCTGCCGGGACGTCGGTCTCATCGCGGCCAGCCACCATCTGTGCCTACGGCTAGCAGGGCCGCAGCGATTGCTGCTAGCTGCAATGCGTACCCGGACCCGACTGAAGGCGGAGATGCGTTCGGAGGCCGCGGTCCCGGCGTTGCCGGCCCGCCGGGCATCGGGCTACCGTCAGCGTTATGACCGCGCCAGACAGCGGCGCCAACGTGGACCGCGCCGCCGGCCCGGGGACGGGACACGACCCACCCGACCTGATACGGCTGCGCCAACTGGCCGATGAGCAGGCCGCGCTCCGGCGCGTGGCCACACTGGTGGCTGCCGGGGCGCAGCCGGCCGAGGTGTTCACCGCGGTCGCCAGTGAGCTCGGGCGCCTAATCGGCGCGGAGGCGTCATTCGTGTCCCGCCTTGATCACCTGGCGGGGGAGGACGGAGAGCCAGAAGGCTCCGCCACCGTCGTCGGGTCTTACGGTCGGCTAGGCGATCAAATACCGGTCGGCTTCCGGACCAGGCTGGTAACCGGGACGATTCAGGCCGCGGTGCTCCGTACCAGGCATCCGGTGCTGGTCAAGGGCGACCGGCTGGCACAAGGACCCTACGGCGAGTGGCTCGGCGGCCTGGGCCTGCGGGCCGGGGTGGCTGCACCCATTGTGGTCGGGGGATCCTACTGGGGCGTGGCGGTCGCCGTTACCTCGCAGGACGACTTCCCGCCCGGCACCGAGTCGCGGATGGCGGGCTTCACGGAGCTCGTCGCGACGGCAATTGCCAACGCCCAGGCCGAGGAGGAACTGCGCCGGCTCGCCGATACCCAGGCGGCGCTGCGGCGGCTGGCCACGTTGGTCGCCCAGGGCGAGCCTCCGGATGCGGTGTTCACGGCGGCGACCAGGGAGGCACTGCAACACTTCGGGAGCGGCATCGGCAGGATGATTCGGTACGAGCTCGACGGGACGGTGACGCTAGTCGCCAGGGAGGGCACGATCTATGCCGATCCGATAGGGGGACTGTTCGAGGGGTATCCGCCGACCGGGCTGACTGCGATCGTCCGGCGGACCGGTCGGCCTGCCCGGGTTGATGACTACCGTGACGTCGCGGGCAGCGAGCGATTCCTGCGCGAGGGGCTGCGTTCCGCGGTCGGCATGCCGATCCACGTCAACGGGCGGCTGTGGGGGATGATCGCCGTCGGATCGAGAGAGGGACCGCTGCCGCCGGGAACGGAGCAGCGGATGAGCGAGTTCACCGACCTGGTCGCCACCGCGGTCGCGAACGCGCAGAACCGGGCCGCACTGGAGACCAGCCGGGACGAGCTGGCCCGCCTGCTGGCCGAGCAGGCTGGGCTGCGCCGGGTGGCCACGCTGGTCGCCCGCGGAATCGACCCGGCCGAGATCTTCTCGGTGGTCGCCGAGGAATTCCGTCGGCTGCTAGACGCGGACGACGCCGGCATGGCCCGCTTCGGGCCGGATGGGACCTCGGCCGTCGTCCTTAGTAGTGTCGGGCTGGCCCCGGTCAGCCTGCCGGTCGGGACCCGCCCGGAACTCCATGACTACCTGCCCTCGGCAGCGGTGTGGCGTACCGGCCACCCCGCCCAGGTCGACGAGGATGCGTGGAGCCAGGTGTCGGACCCGGTCGCCAACGCCCTGCGCGAGGCCGGAGTCCGGTCAATGGTGGCTGGCCCGATCATCGTCGAGGACCGCCTGTGGGGCGTAGTGACCGCGTGGACGACGCGCGGGCCGTTTCCTCCCGGCACCGCCGACCGGATGGCCGACTTTACCGATCTTCTGGCTACGGCGGTCGGGAACGCCCAGAGCCGGGCCGAGCTGGCCGCCTCGAGGGCGCGGATCGTCACGGCCGCGGATGACACCAGGCGGCGGATTGAGCGGGACCTGCACGACGGGACCCAGCAGCGCCTGGTCTCGCTCGGCTTGGAGCTTCGCCTGACCCAGGGCATGGTGCCGGCCGAGCTGCCAGAGCTGGAGACGGAGCTCGGCAAGGTCGCCGATGAGCTGAATGAGGTGGTGGAGGACCTGCGTGAGATTTCCCGCGGCATCCACCCGGCGATCTTGTCCGAGGGCGGGCTTGGCCCGGCGCTGCGGACGCTCGCCCGCCGGGCCGCGATCGCGGTCGAGCTTGACGTTACCCCGATAGGGCGGCTCCCAGAGCCCGTCGAGGTGGCGGCGTATTACGTCGTCTCGGAGGCGCTCACCAACGTGGTCAGGCACGCGCGGGCATCGGTTGTCGCGGTGGACGTGGCCGCCTCGGGCGGCGCGCTTGGGGTGCATGTGCGTGACAACGGTGCCGGTGGCGCCGACCCGCTACGGGGCTCCGGGCTGGTCGGGCTGAAGGACCGTATCGAGGCACTCGGCGGCACCTTCTCCGTGCACAGCCCGCTGGGCCACGGCACGACGGTGTCGTGTGAGCTTCCGGTAATGGCCGACGCCAGAGAGCCGGATGCGGGCCCCGACGACTAGCCGAAAGTAATGAGGCGCTGCGCGCGTGGTCGATAATCGTGGGATGCCGACATCGTCAGGGATACCCGAAACGGCATCGGAGAGCCGGCGCGCGACCCGTGTCGTGCTGGCCGACGATGACGTCCTACTGCGTGAAGGTCTCGCCAGCTTGCTCGACCGTTCCGGGTTCGACGTCGTCGGCCAGGCGGGGAACGGGACTGAACTGCTCGCCCTGGTCCGTTCGGTCCATCCGGAGTTGGCGATCATCGACATCCGGATGCCGCCGGCGCAAGCCACCGAGGGCCTGCAGGCGGCCCAGGTGATCCGCGAGGAACTGCCGGGCACGGCGATAATCGTGCTGTCCGCACATGTGGAGGTGGAGGAGGCGATGGAACTGCTGGCTGGCGGGGAGGGCCTCGGCTATCTGCTGAAGAGCCGGGTGACCGATGTGGCGGAGTTCATCGAGACGGTCGGGCGGATCACCGCGGGCGCCTCGGTGGTGGACCCGTCCCTGGTGCAGGAGCTCGTCAGGGCCCGTCGGCGGCGTGATCCGCTCGATGTCCTGTCGCCGCGGGAGCGCGAGGTGCTCGCCCTGATGGCCGAAGGCGCGTCCAACGCGGGCATCGCCCGCCGGATCTATGTCACCGAGGGCACCGTCGAGAAGCACGTCCGGAGCATCTTGACCAAGCTCGACCTACCGGAGAGCGACACCGAGCACCGGCGGGTACTGGCCGTCCTGCGGTTCCTCGAAGCCCGTTAGGCCGAGCTATGACGGAGTTTCCTGCTAGCCGCAATGCGGCGGCGCCGTATTCCGGGCAACCTGATCGCATGCCGCAACGGTGTCTACTAGTTGATGACAGCGAGGCCTTCCTCGAGACGGCCAGCCTTCTCCTCGAGCGAGAGGGCTTGACGGTCGTCGGCGTGGCCTCGAACATCGCCGAGGCGCTCCGGCAGGCCCGCGCGCTGCGGCCGGACCTCATCCTCGTTGACATCGGGCTCGGAGACGAGAGCGGCTTTGACTTGGCCCGGCTCCTGACTCAGGACGGTCAAGGCGGTCAGGGGGTCGGTGCCGAAGTGATCTTGATTTCAACAGTGGCCGAAGCAGACTACAGGGAGCTGATCGACGAGAGCCCGGCAGCTGGGTTCCTGGCGAAGTCGGAGCTATCGGTGCGGGGTATCAGCCGTATCCTCGGCCACACGCTGTAAGGCCGTACATGGACCCGCGTCCCGGCACTCGGCGGATGTCCGGCGGCTACCTCGATCGCCGTGTCCAGATCCGCGCGCTCTAGCTTCTGATCGTGCCCGGCGGCGGCCGGGTGCGCATTGCAGCTAGCAGGGGTTCAGCTGGTACGGCTAGCAGGGGGCAAAGATGGGCGTTCGCAGTGATGGCAGGGGCCCAGCTGCGCGAAATCCTTGGTAGCTGGGTGCTACAACGCCAGCGCCGCGGCGCGGGCCCACGAGGAGGAAAGGCGGCGTGGCCTGATGATTAACACCAGCCAAGGCCTTCTCCAGCGGCGACGAGAGGCTAATGGCACGGACTGGCGTGACGATGCCGTCTGCCGCGACGTGGATCCCGACCTGTTCTTTCCTCTCGGCACCTCGGGTGCCTCTTTGCTTCAGATCGACCAAGCCAAGCAGATCTGCCGAACGTGCCCGGTGTGCGTGCCATGTCTGCGGTGGGCGCTGAACACCGGGGATGCTGGTGTCTGGGGCGGCACTACGGAGGACGAGCGGCGCGTCCACCGGCAGTTGCGCACACCCGCCGATTAAAGCAGCGCAGCAAACGTTAAAACCGGGAACGGTCGTCCCCTGAGCATTCGGGATTGCTCGCAAACGCGCCACCGTCAGCCGGTGAGTGGAAGCTCGACGCGCAGGGCCGTACCCGCCCCCGCGGGGCTCTGGACAGCGAGGGTGCCGCCCAGTGCCTCGACGCGGTCTTTCAACCCCACGAGCCCTGAACCCCGACCCGGGTCAGCCCCGCCGACCCCGTCGTCACGGACGCGGAGCCGGAGGGCACCCTCCACCGTATCCACCTCGACATTTACGACCGAAGCGTGCGCGTGCTTGGCCGCATTGGTGAGCGCCTCCGAGACCACGTAGTAGGCCGCGACCTCGACCCGTTCCGGCAGCCGCGCCTGAGCCCGCACGTCGAGCTCGACGGGAACCGGGCAGCGCCGCGCGAGCGTCTTCAGCGCCGACCCGAGGCCGCCCTTGGCCAGGATGGCGGGATGGATGCCGCGCGCCATCTCCCGCAGCTCATCCAGCACGTTCGCCAGCCCCTCGGCCACCTTCGTCAGCTCGCCCTCGAGCCCGCCGAGCTGCGGCGGAACCGCTGTCCGCGCGGCTCGCAAGGCGAGCCCGAGTGAGACTAGCCGCTGCTGAGCGCCATCGTGCAGGTCCCGCTCGATCCGCCGGCGCGCCTCGTCGGACGCCGCGACGATGCGTCCACGTGAGGCATCCAGATCCGAGCGGCTTTCGGCGTTCGCGATCGCCGTCGCCACCAGCTCCGTGAACGAGGCGAGACGCGCCTCGGTGTCTGGGCCCAGCGGCTGCTCACCGGTCGAGCCGGCGTCCATGACGCCCCAGAGGCGATCCTGAACGATGATCGGCGTCCCGACGCCCGAGCGCACACGCGCGTCGCGGACGGCCGCCGCGAGGGCGCCGGAGCTGTCCGTGTAGCTGTCAATTCGGGCCGGACGGCGGGTCTGCCAGATGAGTGTGGTGAGATTCTTGCCCCCGAGCTTTAGCCGCGCGCCCACGGGGAGGGCGTTGTCGACGGTGCTCCAGCCGGCAACGACGGTCACTGTACCGTCGGACTCGTAGCGGCTCAGCGTCGTCTGGTCGGCCGCAAGCAGCTGCCCGGCCTCCTCGGTCACCGCCGCGAACACCTCGTCCGGCGGCGCCCCGCCCGCCACCAGCGTCGCCACCCGCCGCAGCGCCGCCTGCTCCTCAGCCAGCCGGGTGATCCCGGCGCGGCTCTCGGCGTTGGCGATCGCCGTCGCCAGCAGCTCCGTAACCGAGGCCAGGCGCGCCTCGGCATCTGGCGGCAGCAGCCGGTTCATGGCCAAGCCGGCCACCATGAGGCCCCAGATGCGGCCCTCGACAACGACCGGCGCCCCGACTTCGGAGCGGGTGCCTCTCGCCCGGGCGTCGGCAGCGAGTGGTCCGGGAAGATCAGCGAAGTCGTCGATCCGGGCCGTGCGGCCCGTCCGCAACACGAACGCGCTGATGTTCTCCCCCTCCAGGGTCCAGCGGTTGCCGACCGGGAAGGGGTCACCTGTCCGGCTCCAGGCAGCGACGAGGGTGACCGCATCGTCGGATTCGTACCGCCCCATGGCTGCGAGATCAGCGCCAAGCAGTCGTCCCGCCTCCTCGGTGACCGCCCCGAACAGTTCATCTGCCTGCGCCGCACCCGCTACGAGCGTCGCGACACGGCGCAGCGCCGCCTCGACCCGCCCCGACGACGCGTGCTCCTCGGCAAGCTGAGCGAGCTTGCCTATCAGGATCCCGGTGGCGGGTCCGACGATCGCGAACGCGACCAGCGAGACAAGGTCGGGCCGTAGGTAAACGCTCAGCTTCTCATACGGAGGCGTGAAGAAGAATGCTCCCGCCAGGACGCCGAGCACGACCCCGGCGAGCGCCGGCCACGCGCCACCGATCACCGCGACCGCGGTGACAACCAGCAGCGCGCAGAATAGGAATCCGCCCAGCCCGATGGACGACCGGAACGGAAGCAAAGCGAGCGTTATCACCGCGGGACCCACGATCATCAGGACCCACGCCAGCAGTTGTCGAGCCCGCGACCGCTGGCCCGACGAGGCCCCGACCAGACCCCGCAGCACGCTCACAACCGTGAGGGTAACCGACAGGTATAGCCAGCGTGAGGATGAGCCGCAGCCGGGTGGCACTGGCGGACGGCGAAGTTCCCTCCCGAGCTAAGTGCATTGCAGCTAGCCAGGATCCGGCAGGTGAGGCCAGCCGGGGGGCGACAGTATGCGCTGGCATCAATGATTGCCGCTAGCGTCCGCGAAATCCTGGTGAATTACAGGGATCGGCGAAGGAGTCGAGATGGCCGGCATCGAAACGCGTATCTCGGACGCCGTCCTGCTGCGCGCCTTCGAGGAGTTCCGGATCGCCCCGGTCAAGTCCAGCCTGCCGCTGAAGCGCAGGCTAGCCGGATATGCCCTGGCCGCGGTGCTAGCACTGGTGCTCGCGGCCGTGCTCACCATCTTGGACGGCCAACTGGACATGACCATCGTGGCGCTCGCCGCCTTGGTTGCGGTGATCGCGGTCGCGCTGCTCGGCGGCCTGGTACCCGCCGTGCTCGAAGCGATCGCCGGGTCGCTGCTGACCGTCTCCTTCACCTCGCCGATACACGCGTCCACCTTCGCCGAAGCCGACATCGCAGCGACCGGCGCCGTCTTCGTCGCCGTGGCGGTGGTGGTGAGCCTGCTGGCGGATAACGCCAGGCGCCGCGCCAGGCAGGCGGCTGCGGCGATCGCGGAATCGGAGGCGGCCCGGCCCATCGCGGACGCCGACCGGATGCGGACGGCGCTGCTCGCGGCGGTCAGCCACGACCTGCGCACGCCACTGGCCGCGGCGAAGGCGGCGGTCAGCTGCCTGCGTTCGGCTGGCATCGAGCTGACCGCTGAGGATCATGACGAACTGCTGACCACCGCCGACGAGTCGCTGGACCAGCTCACCCATCTGGTCGCAAGCCTGCTGGACGTGAGCCGACTGCAGGCCGGGGCGCTGCCGGTGTTTCCCCGGCCAGCCAATCTGGAGGAGATCATCGAGCGCTCCCTCAGCGGCATCGGGCCGCAGGCACGGGCGGTCATGGTGCGCATTCCGCCCGACCTGCCCCGGGTCATGGCCGACCCGCCGATCATGGAACGGGTCATCGCCAACCTGACCACGAACGCGCTGCGTTACTCCCCCGGCGGATCGCCGCCGCTGCTGACCGCTAGCGCCCGCGGCGGCAGGGTCATCCTGCGCGTCGTCGACCGCGGGCCGGGTGTCTCCGAGGCCGACCGGGACCGGATCTTCCTGGCCTTCCAGCGGCTTGGCGACACCGGAAGCACCATCGGGCTCGGGCTCGGGCTCACGGTGTCCCGCGGCCTGACCGACGCGATGGGTGGCACGCTGGAACCGGAGGAAACTCCCGGCGGCGGCCTGACCATGGCCATCTCGGTAGCCGCCACACGGGATATGGAGCATCACCTCATGGGCCTGCACTACATGGGGCGCCTGGCACGCGGAACCATTTCCGACAGCGCTACGGCGGCCAGCTAACAACTGCCGAGCGTCGGCCGGTGGCGAGTTCCCGCTGCGCCGCTGGCCCCGGCCGGTCATCCCTGGCATCGCTACTCGGCAAGGTGTGTATCCGGATATTCGCTGCCGTCCGTAACCGGAAGCTCACAGGTGACCGTCGTGCCGCGGCCCACCGGGCTGTGCACGGAGAACGTTCCGCCCAGGGCCTCGATACGGTCCTTCAGCCCGAGCAGCCCTGAGCCCCGCACTGGATCAGCGCCGCCGATACCATCGTCACGTACGCGCACCCGGAGCCTGCCGTCGGAGACCTCCGCGCTCACCTCGACAACCGAGGCGCGCGCGTGTTTCTCGGCGTTAGCGAGCATCTCCGAGACGACGTAGTAAACGCCGACTTCGACTGGCTCGGAAAGGCGACCATCGAGCCGCACGTCCAGTTCCACTGGGACGAGGGAGCGCCGCCCGAGCGCGCGCAGCGCCGGGCGCAGCCCCGCTTTGGACAGGATCGCTGGGTGGATGCCACGGGAGATCTCCCGCAGGTCACCGAGCACGCCCATGAGCTCCGCGGCCGCGTTTGCCACCTCGGTATGCGGCACGCCACGTTCGGTGGATGACTCCGCGGCCATACGCAGCCTGAGGGCCAGCGCGAGGAGGCGCTGCTGTGCGCCGTCGTGCAGGTCCCGCTCGATCCGCCGGCGGGCCTCATCCGATGCGGCGACGATCCGCGTGCGGGAGGTCATGAGCTCAGCCCGGCTCTGCGCATTCGCGACCGCCGTCGCGATCAGCTCGGTGAACCCGGTCATCCGCTGCTCAGTGTCGGGCGGCAGTGGCCCCGGCCCGGACCCGACGGCGATCATCCCCCACAGCCGGCCGTTGACGTGGACCGGCATCGCGACCGCGGACCGCAGCCCTTCGGCGAGATAAGGTTCCCCGCCGGGGAGGTCGCGGTAGTCATCGACCCGGGCAGCCCGCCCGGTACGCAGGACGGTCGCAGTCAGCCCGGTCGGCGGATAGCCCTCCCAGCGTTCACCGACCCGCACGTGGGGGCCCGTCGTGCCCTCGTTGGCGACGAGCGTGGCCGTCCCGTCGAGCTCAAACCTGATCATCCGGGCGGTGCCGTTACCGAAATGCCGCAGAGCCTCCCTGGTCACGCCCGCGAACACCACCTCGGGCGACTCGCCCCGCGCGACCAGCATGGCCAGGCGGCGCAGTGACGCCTGCGTATCGGCGAGCTCGCGCAGTCTCTCCTCGGCTTCGGCATTAGCGATTGCCATCCCGGCGAGCTCCATGAAGTCCGCCATGCGCGACTCGGTGTCGGCCGGGAAGTCTTCCTGAGAGGTCGCGGCCATCGTCACGCCCCAGTAACGCCCCCCGGCCACAACGGGTGTGGCCACGCCGGCCCGTAGGCCCAGCCTGCCGGCGATCGCGCCAAACGGGCCCTTCGCCAAGCGCTCACCGTTGATACGCGCCGGGCGACCGGTCCGCAGGGCGGTCGTCATCGCCATCCCGGGGCTCAGCTTCACCCGGAAGCCATGCGGCATCTCATCACGGATGTGGCCGTACGAACCGGCGACGGTGACATACGCCTCGGGCTCCGCGTGCTCCCCGGACGGGTTGGCTGCAGCGGCCCCCGGCGGCCCGACACTGGGAAGGTCAACGCGGCACACGAACGTCGCCTCGACGCCGATCAACTGGCCCAGTTCGTCCGCGACTGCGCTGAACACCTCGGACGGCAAGGCGCCTCCGGCGACCAGCGTGGCCACGCGCCGCAGCGCGGCCTGTTCATCGGCTAGCTGACGTGGCCGGGCCTCATCCAGCTGATCACGGCCCGGCCCCGCGTCGGCGGTGCGGCCCACGCCGGTTCCGGCGTCTGGCGTGCTCACAAGGCTGACGGTAGCCCGATGCCCAGCGCGAAGCTACTCCAGACCGGGTTCCGGCGGCCGTCTCAGGCATGCGCGCGATACATCTCCCATGGCGCCTGCGGAAGGACCTCGCCGGTCTCAAGCAGCGACTTGAGGTTCGCCAGCACGGCCGGCCATCCGTGCGAGATCCCGCCGAGCATCTCCAGGTTGGCGAGGTTCTCGTGGGTCACTGTCAGGCGGACGATGTCCTGGTGTGGTTCGACGAGAAAGGTGACCACCGACGGTTCTCTTGGCGATTCGGCGTCGGGGACATCGTCGAAGGTGATGACCAGGCGCGTCGGGGGCTCGGTCTTGATCACCCGGCCGACGGCATCGGCGACGCCTGAACCGTCGACGCGTCGGTGCTCCCAGGACGAGCCCGGCTGCCAGTCTGAAATGTTGGCGTGTCCCCAGTAGCGCGCCGTCAGGTCTGCGTCCGTCAGGGCTCGCCATACCTGCTCCGCGCTTGCGCGGATGTAGGTGACGTAGACGTAGGCCGGCACGGACGTGGGTGCGTTGATCATGGCGTACTCCTCTGCCTGGTTCTTGATGGCGCTGATCGCTTGCAGGCGGGGCTGGTCAAACCCCGAGATCCAGCGCTCTTCGATCTCGTGGATTGGTGTCGGGTTGAGGTAGTGAAGCCGCTCCCGGCCGCGTCGCACGACGGTCACGAGGTTGGCCCGCTCAAGGATGTCGAGATGCTGTGTCGCCGACTGGCGTGCCATGCCCAGGCGGTCGCACAGTTCGCCCAGTGTCTGGCCGTTGTGCTCGCGCAGACGGTCGAGCAGGAGTCGTCGGGTGGGGTCGGCCAGCGCTTTGAAGACCGAGTCCATCGCTCTCGCTTCGAGGCTCACGCCGCCATTATGCAGGTATTTGCCTGCATAACGCAAATGGGGAATCTTCACCTGCCCCACCTCACGACTGATCGTTCGGACGTGACCAGGCACTACGGCCGGGCCGGTGGCATTCCTGGCCGGGGTTCAGGTGCGGCCGGTGCCGAAGAGTCCCTGGTGGAACGCGGCTAGCGCGTCGGGGTAGTCGGCGAGCTGGTAGGGCTGTCCGGGCTCGGGAGGGCTGCCGGAGCTGGGTACGGTCAGCGGGATCAGCGGGACGCTGAGGATGAGCTGGTAGTCGGAGTGCTGCCAGTGGGCCAGCGCCGGCTGTTCGGTGGAGTCGGAGATGGGCTTCTGGTCGGACAGGAAGGCCTCGGCGTACTGCACGCGGCCGCCGAGCAGCAGGCCGAAGCCGTTGACCGCCTTCAGGTCGCCCGCGTATACGCCCAGGCCGGCCAGCAGCGGGCCGGGCGGGAGGGTCGGATCGGGGGCCACGTGCCGGACCGCCCAGTAGACGCTGATCGCGTGGTGGGCGTGCAGCCAGGCCAGCATCCGGGTGATGAACGCGGGGTCGTCCTGGCCGCCGAAGCTGTGGAAGTCCAGCCCCCACTCGGGGATGGCGGCTGGCTTGCCGGTGAGCCGGGACAGCTGTGCGAGCCAGTCCAGGCCGCCGGGCTGGGTGAGTATCTGCCGCCACTTCGCGTCGTAGTCCAGCTGGCCGGAGGCAGTGTGCGGGTAGGTGTAGTTCGGGCCGCCGTACCAGTCGTAGACGTCGGTGCCGACCAGGTCCACGTAGGCGGCGCCGGGCCACGCGTCGGTGGCCGCGGCGGCGCCGGGGAAGGCGGTCCACAAGAACCGGAAGTGCTGCCCGGGTACCGACCGCATGGCGTCCACGGCGTGCCGCCAGGCCCGGACGTAGCAGCCCGGTTCGGTGCGCGGGCATTTCCGCTCACTCCAGTCGTACCAGCCGCCGGTCATCTCCCGGCCCAGGTCGATGATGGCGTCGGCGAACCCGTCCTTGACGAGCAGCGCGCCGAGCGCGCGGAACCGGGCGTCATCCGCGCCGGCCGCGGCAGCCTCCAGCGTGGCGCTGGGCTTTTGCCAGTAGCCGGGCGTCGCGGCGTTCGGGGTGCCCTGCCGCAGCAGCGCGGCCAGCGCCGCCGCGGTGGCGGCTGAGGATGACGAGCTGGCATGCGGCGCAGGGGAGCCGCGGTGGCCGGGCCCGAACATGAGGATCCCGGCCGTCGCGATCACGGCCGCAGCCGCCAGGACACCAGGCCGCGCCCCCGGCCGCCCCCGGAACAGCCCGCGGCGCCTCACCTCACCGCCCGGAGATGCCCGTGGAACTGCTTATGCGTCTTCCCGCGGGCGGGAAGCCTGGTCACCCCTCTACCGTACGTCCGGCAGCGCCCAGATCTTGGAAGTGGCATCGGCGGCGATTTTACAGTGGCCGCCGGGTCTGTATATATAGGGCCAGCGCGTGGCTGGCGTTCGCATATATAGGGCCAGCGCGTGGCTGGCGTTCGCGCGGGCGAGTTTGGGGTAGCCGATGACGGTCAGCGAGGATTTCACCAGTCTCACCGACCGGTTCCGGGGAGAGTTGCTGGCTCACTGCTACCGGATGCTGGGCTCGGCCGAGGAGGCTGAGGACCTGGTGCAGGAGACGTACCTGCGGGCGTGGCGGTCTTATGACGGGTTTGAGGGCCGTTCGTCGGTGCGGACCTGGCT
>JBAUAY010001168.1:0-2427 GCA_049676235.1 Streptosporangiaceae bacterium | reverse complement strand
CAGCGCCGCCGTGCTCGCGGCGCGCTCGCCGGAACCCGGCTGCAGCCCATGGTCGACGGTGACGCCGCCGGCCCGCAGGCCCAGCCGCGGGGCCACGAACGCCGCAGCCGCCGCCAGCGCGAGCGAGTCGGCGCCACCCGAACAGGCGACGAGCACCAGGTCACCGGAGGCTAGGTCGGACAGGCAGCCACGCACCGCGTTGCGGACCTCGGCGACCGCGACGCCCGGACCCATGCTGGCTACGAGCCGGACGCGACCCGCTCCACCCATTCGAGCGGGCGGGCGAATTCCTCCTTGGTCGGCAGGGTCTCCGGCGACGTCCAGACCTTGTTGAAGGTGGCCATGCCGACCTCATCCACGACCGCGCGGACGAACCTGGAACCCTCCGCGTACTGCTTCATTTTGAGATCGATGCCGAGAATGCGGCGAATCGTCTGCTCGATCCGGCCGCTCGATCCGCGTCTGGAGTTGAACCGTTCCCTGATCTGCGCGACCGAGGGCACCACCTGCGGCCCGACCGCGTCCATGACGTAGTCGCCATGCCCTTCCACCAGCGTCATCACCGCGGTCAGCCGGTCCATGATCTCGCGCTGCCGCGGGGTGGCCACGGCGTCGATCAGGCTGCCGCCGTCGCCGCCGCGGACCGCGCCCGCCATCGCGTCGGCCGCCGAGCGGAGCCGTTGCAGGATCGCCGCCGGGTCGAGTTCGGAAGCGAGCAGGAACTCGGTCATCTGGCTCTGCACGTAGTCCCGCAGCCAGGGCACCGCGGTGAACTGCAGCCGGTGGGTCTCCTCGTGCAGGCACACCCAGCGCCGGAAGTCGTGCGAGTCAACGCCGAGCTCGCGTTCGACCATGACGATGTTCGGGGCCACCAGGGTGAGCCTGCCGGGCTGCTCACCGTTGACCGGGGAGGCCTCCGGCGGCAGGAACAGCTCATACTGGCCCAGCACCCGGGAGGACAGGTAGGCCAGGATCAGCCCGGCCTGGATGCCGGTGACCCGCGATCCCACCGCGGTCATCACCGATCCCGGCCGGGATCCGGCCGATCCGCCCGGCGCGCGTTCTTTCAGCTGCTCAACCAGCGGCTCGAGAACGACGCGGAAGCCATCCACGTTCGCCCTGATCCACCCCGGCCTGTCCACCACCGCGACCCGGCCCAGCGAGCCGTCGTGGGCGGCCGACATTCCGGTGACCTCGTAGACCGGCTGCTGCACCGCCCCGGCGAGGTCGCGTAGCTCCGAGACCGTCCGCCGCGCCTCGGCCAGGCTGACCTGGGGTCCGGGCCTGGCCCACCGGGTTCCGGTGGAAATGGCGACGTCCCAGTCGATCATCTGCGTGCTGCTCACAATCCAACGGTACGTGGTGTGGACAGTGCTCATGACCCCGGGCTGATTACCCGGGGCCTGTCACCGGCAGCCGCAGTTGGCCAGGGCGGCGGCGGCGGCGTCGATGGCGTTCGCCGCCGTCTGCAGCATCCCCGCAGCCGGGATCTGATCGGCCATGAAGGCGAAGACGAGCGTCGTCCCGTTCCGGTCGGTGACCAGTCCGGCCAGGGCCGTCACCGTGCCGAGGTTGCCCGTCTTGGCCCGGACCGAACCCAGGGCCGCGCCGCCGATGCCGCTGAACACGCTCTGCCCGCCCGACAGCGTGCCGGAAAAGCCGGCCACCGGCAGGCCGGCCAGCAGGGCGCGCACCCGGGCGTCAGCGGTGGCGATCTCCAGCACCTTGACCAGGGTGGCCGGCGCGATCGCGTCTTGCGGGGAAAGGCCGCTGCCGTCCACCAGACGCACGCCGCCGCCGACGCCAAGCCGCCGCAGCTCCCTGATCACCGCCGCCGCCGCCCCGCTGAACGAGGCGGGCTGGCCGGTCGCGAGGGCGACCTGGCGCGCGAGGTTCTCCGCGATCACGTTGTTGCTCTCCTCGAGCATCTGATCCACGATGGCCGACAGCGGTGGCGAGGACACGCTGGCGATGCCCAAGGCGTACGCAGGAGCGGCCTGCGCCACCGGGGATCCGGTGACGTGGATGCCGTCCGCGGCGAGCAGGGCGGTGAACGAGGAGGCCGCCACGCCCGCGGGGTCGGCGCTGCGCGGGCGGAGGTTGTAGGGGTCGTCGGAGTCTTCCGGGGTGCCCGCCGTGGTCAGCCGGCCCTGATCTACCTCAAGGGAGACGATCGGGGTCACGTTGCCCGTGGTGACGTAGCTCTGCGGCCAGCCGGGCGCCAGACCCGGGCCGGTGTAGAGCGAGGTGTCGTAGCCGACGCTCACCGTCGTACGGCCCTGCGATTTCAGCGCCCGCGCGGTGGCGGCCGCGAGGCTAGCCAGCGTGGCGGGCTGGGGGTAGTCCTGGGCCGGGAACTGGTTCACCGCGAGCGTGGGATCACCGCCGCCGACGAGGACGATGCGGTCCGGCGTCGCGCCGTTCACC
>JBAUAY010001167.1:0-2604 GCA_049676235.1 Streptosporangiaceae bacterium | reverse complement strand
CCCCCGGTTGGCGGCGAGCGGCCCGCTAGCGCGGTGGGTCACCGACGCCACCATCATGGCACCGATGATCGCCAGCGGGCCGGCCGGGTCGGCGGCGCCGGCCACGGTCAGCAGGCCACCGCCGAGTTCGGTGGCGCCCGCAAGGGCGGCCATCGGCTTGCCCGGGCTCAGCCCTATCCGGTCGAACCCGGCACCGGCCTTGTCCAGTCCAGGGCCGCCGAAGGCCCCGAACAGCTTCTGCGCGCCGTGCACGGCCAGGTAAGAGCCGAGCACGAGCCTGGTGCCGAGCAGTATCACATCACGCATAGGCTTTCCCTTCGTGTCGAATTCATGATCAGCGAGTACCGCAGAGCAGGCTAATTGCAGCAGGAAAATACCAGCTCAGGGCCCATGTGCCGGTTGGGCACGGCACAGGCATCACTCCTTTCCGGCTCACCGGAACTGCCCGGCACCCGGGGATAAGTGGAAGGCAGCTTCCGATTGCTGTCCTACCCTAGCACCGGTATATGGAGGGTCTATTCCGGTTAC
The DNA here is from genome assembly GCA_049676235.1 of Streptosporangiaceae bacterium. Classification (GTDB taxonomy): domain Bacteria; phylum Actinomycetota; class Actinomycetes; order Streptosporangiales; family Streptosporangiaceae; genus Palsa-504. The sequence continues at coordinate 2,076 of JBAUAY010001167.1, read as the reverse complement.
TGGTAGCCTGGCGTCATGCCCGCGAGAGCCAGTCCCGCAGCCGGGCAGCCGCGGCCGGGGCTGCGGGCCGACGCGCAGCGCAACCGTCAGCGCATCATCGCCGCGGCCCAGCACGAGTTCGCGCAGCGGGGCCTAGACGTGCCGGTCGAGGACATCGCCCGCCACGCGGGGGTCGGCGTGGCCACTTTGTACCGGCGGTTTCCCACCCGGGCCGACCTGATCGCGGGCGCGTTCGAGGCCAAGATGACCGCCTACGCGGACGCGGTCACCCAGGCGCTCGCCGACCCTGACCCGTGGGCCGGGTTCTGCTCCTTTATCGGCCAGGTATGCGCGATGCAGGCCGATGACCGGGGGTTCGCGGGCGTGCTGACCATGACATTCCCGATGGCCAGGCAGTTCCAGGCCGAACGCGACCGCGCCTACCAGGGCTTCGCCGAACTGGCCGGCTGCGCCCAGTCCGCGGGGAAGCTGCGCGCGGACTTCGTGCCCGAAGACCTCGTCATCCTCCTGATGGCCAACGCCGGCGTGATCGCCGGTACCGCCGGCGCTGCCCCCGGGGCCTGGCGGCGCTTCGCCGCCTACATGGTGCAGGCCTTCAGCGCCGCCGGCGCGGAGCCGCTGCCCGCGCCACCGGAACCCGATGCCATCTACCGGGCCCTGCTGCGCCTCTACCAGCCCGGCCAGGCGGCCGCTGCGGCTACTGATGACCCGATTGCGCGGCCGGCCCGCTTACGCCGGGCCGGCCGCTGGAGGGCTCCCGGCGCCCTCCCGGATGAACCGGGCGGTAACCGATCCGGTCGCCCGCATGGAGGTCATCCGCAAGAGGCTCCACGTCCTCCCGACCGGCTCCGGTCGACGGCGAGCTCGGCCTGCAGCGTTACCGCGTCGGGCTGGCGTCCACGATCTCGGCGGTGAAGCTAAGCGGTTCACGTACGCCCGCCGCCTCCAGCTCGCCTTCGGCCGCGAGCTGAGCGCCGCGGGTGAGGTCCGCCCGGCTCACCGTCACCACCACGCGGGGATGGCTCTGCGCATCGAAGAAATCAGCGGAGCGCAGGTGCCGGTCGCGTCGTCGTCACGGCCAGCGCGGCCATGGAACGCACCGCATCCGCGCTCGGCGCCCGCTGGGCGGTGCCCGGCGTGATCACCGGCGGCATCGTCCTGGCCGCGGTGACCAGCATGCCCAACGCCGTCGCAGCTGCCTTCCTCGCCCGCCGGGGACGGGCGTCGGTCACGCTCAGCTAGGCGTTCAAGAGCAACACCCTCAACGTCCTGGCCGGGCTGCTCATCCCCGCTGTGATCATCGCCAGCCCCGGCCTCGGCGGCGCCCTGCGGGTTGCCGTCTGGTACGGCGTCCTCACCGTCGCCACTATCGCCCTGGCCCTGGCCGGCCGCGGGATCAACCGCCGCAGCGGCGCCCTGATCATCGCCGCCTACCTCGTCTTCGCCATCACCGTCATCGCCAAGGCGATCCGGCCGGGTGCCTAGCAGTCCCGCGCTGACCTCGCCTGACGCGACTCGCTGCAGGTCAGCGCCGATGCAGTACCGCTCCGGGGCCCAGGCGCTCCGCGGCCCGCTCCAGCCGGGAGACCAGCAGCCAGCTCACCGCCAGGCTGATAACCCCCGGTCACGAAGGCCAGCGCCGCGACCGCCACTGACATCGCGGCCGGCCACCTGACCTGGACACGCACCCCGCGCTCTCCCGCCCGCCGGCCTGAGGTGCAGTAGCTGATAGGATCATCATGCGATCATTGCACTATGCAAGTAAATCGGGGTGCATCGGGCGTGACGGAGCAGATGGCGGACCAGGCCGCGGTGGACGCGGTGCTGACCGCGAGCCGCACCCTGGTCGCGGTGGCCACCCGGTCGCTGGGCGCCGCGGCGGAGGACACCACCATCGCCCAGTACCGGGCGCTGGTGGTACTCGCCTCCCGGGGGCCGCAGCGGATGACCGGCCTGGCTGCGGCGCTGGATGTCACGCCGTCCACCGCGGGCCGGATGTGTGACCGGCTGCTGCGCAAGGGCCTGATCCGCCGGCACCGCGCTCGCTCCGACCGCCGCGCGGTGCAGGTCTCCCTC
>JBAUAY010001166.1:0-1663 GCA_049676235.1 Streptosporangiaceae bacterium | reverse complement strand
GTCCTGGACGACTGCGGCGCCTGGGATGACCGGGGCGCCTGCGATGACCGGGGCGCCTGCGATGACCGGGGCGCGAGGCGGACCGAACTGGCGGGCCGGATCGCGGAGCTGATCGGCGCGTGGCGGCAGACCAGCGCCCGGGTCGTCGCGGTCAGCGACGAGACCGGTCTAGGCGTGGTGCCCGCGACGCCCGCCGGGCGGCTGTTCCGGGACGAGCTCGGGCGGCTGAACCAGGCGCTGGCCGCCGAGTCGGAGGAGACCGAACTGGTCGTGGCCGGGCGAGTCCTGCCGCTGGGGGCGTGCTGACGCGCATGGCGCGGGCGCAAACTGGGTAACAGTCCGGTGACAATCTTGCGAGGGTTCCGTGTTAAGCGACCACCCAGCCGTGATCTCTGCTGGGCCGCTGGCCAGCCAAGCCTGCCGGCCGCTACCGTAGTAAGACCTGTGGCCGGGCACGCCGACTCCCCGGGAGTTCGTCCCCGCCGGGTCCGCCTGCGGGGGGTCCCGGGTGGTCGTCCCCGGGGGCAGGCACGACGATGAGGTGATACGACATGGCGCGCGTGGTAGTCATTGGTGACCTGATGACCGACGCGGTCGCTCACGCTGCGCTGCCGCTGGCCCGCGGCAGCGACACGCCCGCCAGCGTGACCATGCACGGCGGGGGTTCGGGGGCCAACATCGCGGCCTGGATGGCGGCCGACGGCGGCGACGTGGCATTCGTGGGACGGCGGGGAGCGGACATCGCCGGGCGCAACCGTGACATGGAGCTCATGGGCTACGGCGTCGACGCCAGGCTGGTGATGGACCCCGAGCGGCCCACCGGCACCTGTGTCGTGATGGTCACCCACAAGGGCGAGCGCACCATGCTCTCCGACCCCGGTGCCAACGCGGCGCTGTCCCCCGACGACCTGCCGCACGACCTGTTCGTGCCCGGCGCTCACCTGCACGTCTCCGGGTACACGCTGCTGTCGGAGGGAGCGCGGGCGGCCGGGCTGGCCGCGATCGACTACGCCCGCCGGACCAACATGACCGCGTCGGTGGACGGGGCGTCGGCGGCTCCGCTGGAGCGAGCCGGAGCCGAGCCCTTCCTCGAGCTGTCCGCCGGGGCCGTGCTGCTGTTCGTCAACGCCGCCCAGGCCAAGGTGCTCACCGGGCGGGAAGATCCCGAACAGGCGGCCCGCGTGCTGACCGCCTGGTACCCGCACGTCGCGGTCAAGCTCGGCGCGGAAGGCGCGCTGTTCTACGCCAACGGGCGGCCGCCGGTGCGGGTACCCGCGCCGCCTGTGGACCGCGTGACCGACGGCACCGGCGCGGGGGATGCCTTCATCGCCGGCTTCATCCCGCCGTGGCTGGACAAGAAACCGCCGGGTGAGGCGCTGGCCAGCGGCTGCCGCCTCGCCGCGCACGCCCTCGGCCTCATCGGCGCCCGCCCGGTGCTGTGACGGTGGCTGCGGGCTTTCTGCAGGACCTTTTCTCGCTGACCGGGCGGGTAGCCGTGGTGACCGGCGGGAGTTCGGGGATCGGCGCGGGGATGGCTACCGCGCTGGCCCGGGCCGGAGCCCAGGTGGTGCTGGTGGCGCGGGACGCCGAGCGGCTCGGCTCGGCGGCGGCCGGACTGCGCGCCTGCGGCGGCCAGGCGTCGGCGGTCAGCGCGGACCTGGCC
>JBAUAY010001165.1:0-5529 GCA_049676235.1 Streptosporangiaceae bacterium | reverse complement strand
GCGCCGGCCCGAACCCGGCTAGGCCGCCGCGTATCGGACCGCCGCCGCCCGTAACGTGGGAGATACGGGCACGCACGATAACCAGGGCCCACAGCGCGCCTCGTTCGGTAGAAAGGGAGACAGCGCCGGGGCAGAGCGGCCCGCGGCTACGGCGCCAGGCCCACCAGGAGGTTCGGCGTTGAGCTCTTGGACACCGCAGCGGGTGCATGACGCGGCCATCGCGATGGAATGGCGGCCGGACGGCGCCATCGAGGTACTGGCGGAGGACTACCGGCTCGTCCGCTACCCGGACTGGGCCCTCGACCCGGTCTTCCCCGCCGCTCAGGTCATCCGGTCGCGGGTCTACGGGTCGGGCCTGACCCAAAGACCCGCGGGCGAGGTCATCAACGAGGTGGCCGTGCGCGTCCGCCAGTGGGGCCTGCGCGGGGTAGCCTGGTGGGTCTCGTCCGCGACCTGGCCGCCGGACACGGAGGAGACGCTGCGCGCCCGGGGCGGCACGCAGATCGACGCGGTGCAGATCCTGGCCCGCGAGCTGGACGGCGGCCTGCCGGACCTGGACGTCCCCGCGGACGTGCGGGTCGAGCTGGTGAGCGACGAGGGCACGTTCCGCGCGGCGTCAATGGTCGCCGTGCGCGGGTGGGGGAGGAAAGAGCCCACTGCCGCGGCGCTCGCCCGCGAGTTCACCGAGGTGATCCGGGACCTGGCGTCGTGGTCCGGCTTCCGCGTGGTGGCCATGATCGGCCAGCAGCCCGCCTCGGCCGGCGGGTGCACGCTGCGCGGCGAGGTGGCCAAGCTGTGGGGCGCGGTCACCCTGCGGGAGTACCGGCGGCGCGGCGGCTACCGGGCTGTGCTGGCCGAACGGCTGCGGCTGGCCCGCGAGCACGGCGCGGAGCTGGCCCTGGTGAAAGGCCGCGTCGACACCTCCGGGCCGATCCTGCTCCGGGTCGGCTTCGCCGACTACGGGCAGGAGCGCTGCTACTGGCTGCCGATCACCTAGTCCTGCGGCCTGATCCACGCCGGCAGGAGCCGAGGACCATCGCCGATCAGCCCGGTGCCCGAAATTGAGAGTTGTGCATGAGCTGCGGTCATGCTGTCATGCACCCATGACCGAGCTGAAGCAGGAAACCGGAAGCCTGGACGCGCTGGCCGAGATCGAGCGCCAGGTGCTCTGGCTGTCCACGGCGATCATCCACCACGCGAACCGGGTCCGGCCCAATCCGGGGGGCCTGAAAGTCGGCGGTCATCAGGCGTCGTCCGCGTCGATGGTCTCGATTATGACCTCGCTGTGGTTCCGGCATCTGCGCGCCGAGGACCGGGTGTCGGTCAAGCCGCACGCCTCGCCCGTGCTGCACGCGATCAACTATCTGCTCGGCGAGCTCGATGAGTCCTACCTGCCCACGCTGCGGGCGTTCGGCGGCCTGCAGAGCTATCCGAGCCGGGTCAAGGACCCCGATCCGGTGGACTACTCCACGGGATCCGTCGGCATCGGCGCGACCGCCCCGATCTGGGGCGCGGTGGCCCGCCGCTACCTGAGCAGGTACCTCGAAAGCGGGAACGGCGCCGATGCCCCTGGCCGCCAGTACTCGCTGCTCGGTGACGCCGAGCTCGACGAGGGCGCCGTCTGGGAGGCCATCGTCGACCCGGGCGTGGCCGACCTCGGCGAGGTCGTCTGGGTTGTCGACGTGAACCGCCAGTCGCTGGACCGCGTGGTCCCGCTGATGACGGCCGACCGGCTCCGCGGCATGTTCACCGCGGCGGGCTGGCAGGTCATCACGCTGAAGTACGGCCGGCTGCTTACCGAGCTGTTCACCCGGCCGGGCGGGGCGGCGCTGCGGCACCGGATCGACGCCATGCCCAATCCCGAGTACCAGCGGCTGCTCCGCTGCCCCCCGGACGAGCTGCGCCACCGGCTGCCGGGCGAGGACGAGCCGCTCGGCCGGCTCGTCGCCGATCTGGACGACGCCGCCCTTGCGGCCGCCATCCGCAACCTCGGCGGGCATGATCTGGCCGCGTTGGACGACGCCTACCGGGCCATCGACGACAGCAGGCCCACGATCATCCTGGCCTACACGATCAAGGGTTACGGCCTAGCCGTCGAGGGGCACCCGCAGAACCACTCCGCGCTCCTGACGCAGGCCCAGATCGGCGAGCTGGCGGCGCAGCTCGGCACCGATCCCGAGCGGCCCTGGTCGCGGCCAGCGCCGGACAGCGCGGCCGGGCAGCTGTGCGAGCAGGCCGCCTGGCGGCTACGCCATCCGCTCATGCCTCCCCACGCCCCGCCTTGGATCCCGCCCGACCTCGGCCGCACGCCGACCGGCGTGGCCACCACCCAGGCGGCGCTGGGCCGGGCGCTGCTCGACCTGACCCGGGAGGCGCCCGAGGCGGCGCGCCGGGTGGTGACGGTGAGCCCGGACGTCAGCTCGAGCACCAACCTCGGCGGCTGGGTGAACAAGGTCGGCGTGTGGTCGGCCCGGGAACGGACCGACTGGTTCGCCGACGACGCCGAGACCATCTTGCACTGGCGTGAGAAGCCGACCGGGCAGCACATCGAGCTCGGCATCGCCGAAACCAACCTGGTCGGCCTGCTCGGCGAGCTCGGCGCGACCTGGAGCCGCTGGGGCCAGCCGCTGTTCCCGATCGGCGTGCTGTACGACCCGTTCGTGGAGCGCGCGCTCGAGCCGTGGTCGTTCGGCATCTACGCGGGCGGCCAGTCGATCCTGGTCGGCACGCCGTCCGGGGTGAGCCTGGCGCCTGAGGGCGGCGCGCACCAGTCGATCACTACCCCCTCGATCGGGATCGAGCAGCCGGGCTGCGTGAGCTACGAGCCGGCCTTCGCCATCGACACCGAATGGTGCCTGCTGGCCAGCCTGGCCCGGCTGGGCCGGCCGGACGGCAGCTCGGCTTACCTGCGACTGTCCACCCGGTCCGTAAGCCAGAAGCTGGCCGGGGTGCCGGCCGACCCCGCGGCCAGGGAACGCCGCCGTCGGCAGGTCGTGGCCGGCGGCTATCCGCTGCACCGCTCCGAGCAGCCCGCGGTCACCATCGCGGTGATGGGCGCGGTCGTGCCCGAGGCCCTAGCCGCCGCCGAGCGACTGGAGGCGGCCGGAGTGCCCGCCGACGTCGTCTGCGTGACCAGCCCCGGGCTGCTGTTCCGCGCGCTGCGCGCCCGCCAGGGCCAGGGCCAGTCGTCCGGTGAGCCGTGGATCCTCGAGCAGGCGTTCCCGGCGGCCCGCACCACGCCGCTGGTCACCGTCCTGGACGGGCATCCGCACACGCTGTCGTTCCTGGCCACCGTCAACCGGGTGCCGCACGCTGCGCTGGGCGTGGCGCAGTTCGGCCAGTCCGGCTCGATTGAGGACCTGTACCGCTACAACGGCATCGACACAGACAGCATCATCCGGGCCGCCCTGGACCTGGCCGAACCCGTCAGACACGAACGATTTAGCCGCTCGTAACCCGCCCGTCGGCCACCGCCTGGCTCTCGCCCTTGGCCCCGCGACTAACGTAAGGTCGCAGCACTACCGATCACGCAGCGCCGATCGCGTAGTGCCCCAGAAGGCACCACAGCATCAGGAACTGCGGCGAGCACCGACAACGTCAAGGAGTCACAGCCATGCGGCTAAGCGCGCGAAACCAGATCTCGGCCCGTATCACCCACATCCACAGCGGCGAGGCCATCGCCAACGTAGAAATGGACGCCGGCGGTGTCCGCCTGGTGGCGTCGATTACGGTGGAGGCGGTGAAGCAACTCGGCCTGGCCGAAGGCTCAGAGGTCACCGCCGTGATCAAGGCGTCAGACGTCATCCTGGCGACCGGCTGACCCATGGCAGCGAGCAGGCAGCGGACCGCCCGGACGCCGGACGGCCGGACGCTGGCCATCGAGGAGGCCGGCGATCCCGGCGGGCGGCCCGTGCTCGTGCATAACGGCACACCGAACTCCCGGCACCTGTACGCCCCGGCCGCGGCCGACGCCGCCGCCCGCGGCCTGCGCCTGATCGGGTACGACCGGCCCGGCTACGGCGGCTCGACGGCCCAGCCAGGCCGCTCTGTGGCGGACTGCGCGGCCGATGTCCGTGCCATCTGCGCCGAGCTCGGCATCGACCGCCTGGCCATGTGGGGTGTTTCCGGTGGCGGGCCGCACCTGCTGGCCTGCGCGGCGCTGCTGCCCGACCTGGTCCCGGCCGCCGCCTCGCTCGCCTCGCTGGCCCCGGCGGGCGCCAAAGGTCTTGACTGGTTCGAGGGCATGGGCCAGGAGAACGCCGATGACTTCCGGCTGCTCACCAGCGACCCGGAAGCAGCCCGCGCCAAGCTGGAAAAAGACCGCGAGGCTACCCTCGCCGCGTCAGCGACCGACCTGGCCGAACTGCTGAAGACCCTGCTGACGCCGACCGACGCGGCCGCGCTGACCGGCGAGTTCGCCGAGTACCTCGTCTTCACCGGCCGCGAGGGCCTGGCGCCCGGCAGCCAGGGGTGGTGGGATGACGGCGTGGCCCACGCCGGTCCGTGGGGGTTCGAGTTGTCCGCCATCGAAATTCCGGTGCTGCTGATGCACGGCCGGCAGGACCAGTTCGTCCCGTTCGGCCACGGCCAGTGGCTCGCCGCCCGCATCCCCGGCGTGGACGCCCGGCTGCTGGACGACGACGGCCACCTCACGCTGGAGACCAACCGCATCGGCGAGGTGCACGCCTGGCTGGCGGATCACCTATAACAACGTGGCAGCGCGGAAGCCGAACAGATCGCAGGCAATTGAACAGGGAGCGCCGGGTATGGACGATGACACTGTCATCCGCTTGAGGCGTGTCGTCCTGAGGCTCGCCCGGCAGCTCAACGCCGCTTCCGGGGAGGAAGGGCTGACCCCGACGCAGGCCTCGGTACTGGGGATCACGGCCACCCGCGGACCGCTCAGCCTGGCTGAACTCACCGAACTCGAGGGCATTAATCCGACGATGCTTTCCCGCGTCATCGGAAAGCTCGATTCCTTCGGGCTGATCAACCGGCTGCGCGACCCCGATGATTTCCGTGCCGCCCGGGCCGAGGTCACGCCGAAAGGCCGGACTGTCTACGAGCGGATCACCGCGCAGCGGAGCGCGGTGATATCCGAATCGGTGACCGGCCTGCCCGCAGACCAGCAGGCCGCGCTGGTCGCGGCGCTGCCCGCACTAGAGAACCTGGCCGAGGACCTGCGAGCTACGGTCAGGCGGGACCGGCTCCGTGACGCGCCGCGGCCCGGCTGACCCGCGAGAGTCATTCATCCCGAACGGACCCGGTACCAGCCTTGTCTTCCGCTAGCCGCGGAGAAGCTCGGCGTCGGCTGAGCGATCGACTGGCCGCACGCTCAGCGTCCCGGGCGCGTCCGGGTTGACGATCGGGACGTTGCGGTCGGAGCACTGACCGGCCCCTTAGGTGTTGATGAGGGCGGCGATGGCGGGGTGGCGGCGGATCTTGTCGAGGTAGCGGCTGCGGGTCGGGCCGATGCTGCCGACGGGGATGCCCAGCTGGGCGCTGATGTCGGCGTAGGGCGTGGGCGGG
>JBAUAY010001164.1:0-5015 GCA_049676235.1 Streptosporangiaceae bacterium | reverse complement strand
GAGTCCATGGCGTTGCGCATGATGAAGTCGCCCGACGGCGGATCGGCCGGCAACCCGGAGAACAGGCTCACCGCCAGGTCGAAGGATCCCCACCACGCGTTGACTGGCGTGGAGCGCCCGCGGTAGGGCGCCCGGTAGGCCGCCAGGACCAGCGCGGCCTGGGTGGCCGCGGCGAAATAAACGGCGACCTGGCCGGGGTCATAGTGCGCGTGCTCGTCGTCGGTGTCCAGCGGCGCGTGCCACGAGACCTCCTGCGGGGTCGGGTCGATCTCCACCGGCCCGCCCAGGTCGCGCACCGCCGCCAGCACCTCCCGGGTGACCGCGCCGACGGACCGGTGCGGGGTGAGCGCGACGCGGTGGGTCCGGCCGCCGCTGTGCTCCACTACCGCTTCGTGCAGCCGCAGGTCAAGGACCACGACCAATGATCCCGAACGATCGGGTGCGGGCAGCGGCGACGTCTCCCAGCCTCGCGCGGTCAGGCGCAGCGCGGCATGCTGCAGCTGCGGCTCGGGCGGGGCCAGCTTCACCGCCAGCTTGCCCAGGACCTGGGTGTGGGCGTGCAGCGTGTCACAGGTCGCTTGCCACTGCTCATAGGCCAGTGCAGGCCAGGCTGAAGACATGAGCGCCACGCTACCTTCCGCTTAGTCCTCTTAGTCAAGGAAATCGGCCAGGGTGGCACTGGTCAGGTCGGGTGCTTCCTCGGGCAAGACATGGCGCAGCAACGACGGCTTCCTAGGCGATGGCAGCTTTGCCGCTGGCATCCGGGCGACCGAGCTGCGGCCCGGGCGCGACCGTGGCACGAGCGTCATCACGGGCGTGTCCGAGGCGCAGTTCGAGCTGCTGCGGTGGTACTTCGTCGAGGTCGATGACGACACCGGATACGACGCCGCCGCTGACGTGATCAGCAGGGCAGTGGCGAACGTCGCTCCCGGCACGGCCGTCGAGGGCACTGCGCCGGTACCGGCGCTCGAACCGCGCGATCTGCTCGACGACCTCGACCAGGTGCTCGGCGACGACCGGGTAAAGCTCCGCGACGTGATGGGGCTGCTGCGCAAGCTCGCACCAATCTGGAGTCGGTACCAACGGATGACCGCCGCGCAGCTCCGCAAGGACCTGACCGCCGAGGGCGTCCGGACGGTCAACTCATCCGGCACGCCATACCTCGACCCGGCAGACGTCCGTCGTGTACAGGCCGACCGGGCAGGCGCGAGGGAGTGAGATCGGTTGTGATGTCGCCGGAGGCCAAGTGGTTTTCCCCACTTGCCCGGAATCGCGACCCCACATGCTCTGACCTGGGAAAGTGATGTTTGTGATGCCGGCGATTCTGTGATTTCCGTCTGTCAAAGATGCTCTAAACCGCATGCTGGGACAGACATCGCAGAACTAACTCAATGAGGCCATATCCCCCTGGGCTCGAGGATTGTACCCGGACATTCACCAGAATGCCGGGCAGTGGCGCGACAAATACGGAAAGATACCGATAACTCTAGGGAGGGGAACCATGAGAAAGATCATTAAGACAGTAGCCGCCGGGGCGCTACTAGTACTAACTACGTCAGGTTTGATGGCAGGCCCGGCTGGCGCGGCAACCACGGTCATGACGGCGACAACAGCAGCTACGTCATCGTGTGACGACGTGCTCTTTCTCGGCGCACGCGGCAGCGGTGAATTCGGCCCGGGTGACTACGGCTTCAATTCCACGCGGGTCAAGGGCGACCCCAAGGGCCTGGGCGGGCCCGTCCTCAGCAGCTACAACGAGTTCAAAGGTGACCTTGGCGACTACAGCAAGAGCGTCTCGGTACAGACGGTCTCTGTCAGCTACCAGGCCAACAGTGCCGTAACCACCCTGATCCGTGCACCTCACCTGTACTTCAATGACCTTGGCCAGGGCGTCACGTCGGCGCAAAACTTCCTGGTGGCGCAGGCTAAGAAGTGCCCCTACCAGGGCATCGTCCTGAGCGGTTACAGCCAGGGGGCGATGGTGATGCACCGGGTGCTGCACAACCTCATCAACGCGAAGACCAAGGCTTACAATGCCATCCTGGCCCGCGTGTATGCCGCCATATTCATCGCGGACGGCGACCAGGTGGCGAACGACAATGAGACCCAGTTCGGCACCGCACCCAAGGCCGCCAGCGGCATCGGCCATTGGTACCCGGCCCTCAGCGGAGCGACGGGAGCTAAGTTCCCGGCAAAGTACGAGCAGATGCTTCTGCGCGTCTGCAACAACCATGACCCGGTGTGCAATGCCAGTCACACCGACCTCAATCCCGCCAATCTCCTTATCCATCTGCACTACGCCAACGGCGGGGCCGTCCTCGACGCGGCCGACGTGGCAGCGGCCCGGGTCATTTACAACGACTGTGGCGTGAATCCTTACGGCAATGACTGCTGATACACTCCCACCCCGGCAACGGTGAAATAGAAGCAACGGGCCTCTCACCGTTGCATGGATTGGTCGACGCGAAGGGCCCGGGGTTACCACCTCGGGCCTTTTGCATGTCCGGCACCGGGCCTCCAGCGGTGTACCCAGAGGGCCCCGGTGCAATGGCGGGCGCTGTGCAGCGATCCTGGCGCATTCTGCGGGCCGCCGGGACGGTATCTCCAGTCGCTTCCGGTCATGGTGGACAGTGGCGACTCGGGCGACCGTCGAGACAGAAGCGAGCGGTGCCGATGCGTAGTGCACACCCGGGCGGCCGTTATGTGCCCGCCTTGCCACGGTAGAAATGTGTGACGCAACGGGAGCCAGGTTCAGACATATGCTCGATGCCGTAGCACTGGCCGGATAAAGCGCGTTGGCGCGACCACAGTTCATTAGCCGCCACAGTGCGAGCTGGCGTAGTTCTGCGTCGTAGTGGCGAGCGACCGGGCTTCGGCGTTGATCGCATTGCCCTGCTGGCTGGCCCAGGCGATGGCATTAGCGGCGTTCTTCAGCGCCTGGTTCCCGGCAGCGACAGTGGATGAGTAGTCCGTGCCGGGGGCCGCCCCGAGGCCCTGAAGGGTGCCCACTTCGTCTTGCACGGCCACCAGGTCGGTCATTACCGCCTGGACCTTCTGGCTCCTCAGATAGGAGACGCTGGCTTGCAAGTCGATCAGATCACCCACGACATCGTCGGCGTCCCCGCCTACATCGTCGGCGTCCCCGCCCATCACGTCGCAGGAGTCTGACTGTTCCGCCCGGTACTGCTGTTCTTCCTGCCCATATGCCTGCTGCATCGAGCTGACGTCCCCGGCTAGCGAGTTGTCGCTGTTCAGCCTGGCTGAATCGTTCCCCAGGGTGATCACGTCGGTGGCCAGTTGCTGCTGCGCCTGCTGGACATCCTGGTAGTGAGTGTTCACCACCCCGTTCTGCTCCGGAATCACGGTCGGCGTAATCATCCCGTTCGAGGTGTCCACCGAAGTGACCGCGCACGTCTCGTTCAAGTAGGTGTTGTCTGACACCTGCACGCCGCTGGTGACGCCGATGGTGAAATTCCACCGCTCACCCGGCTCCATCAGCGAGGTATTCACCGTGGGCTGGTCAGCCCCGACCCGGCCGCCGAACGCGGAGAACGTCACCCCGAACCCGCTGACCGTGACCGGACCGCCCGTATTATTCGTCACCGTCACCTCGTACGCGGCATCGCCGTCACCGATGTTCTGCTGGGTTACCGGCTGGAAGCTGCTACCCGCACCCTCGCCCACCTGGCAGCCAGCGAGCAGACCGGATGGCGTTGAGGGCGTCGGCGAGGCCGTTGACAGCGCCGGGGATGATGCCCGCGACAGCGGTACTGACGTTGCCGCCGGGGACGGTGCCGCACTGCCCCCGCAGTCCACGACCGCGTAAGTGACGCCGCTGGCGGCCACCAGGGCGCACGCGCCCACGCCGATGACCCTCCCGGCGAACGACCAGGTTGCAGGATTCAGGCTCATAGCAGGCCATCCTCAGCTAGGTGAGGCGACGGGGACAGGCTCGGCACGAGGTGGGCAGGTAGTGGGTGTGTGTGTCGATCACGACGGATCAAAGGGCGGGCCTGCACATCCCTCACGATGGCTCCCAGCGCCAGCCGTCATTGTCTTCGCAGGTGATCGCTTCCCCATCGCCAGCTATCCCTGACGCCCCATGGTCGGCATCACGGCAGTATTCGCCGGGTTCATAACAGTTCCCCCCGTTGGTCCGCGGGCGGCAACCAGCGGGTGTAGTGGCCGGTGGAGGTGGCGGCGCGGCGGCGTGAGCGGTCGCCGTGGGTTTAGGGGTGGTCGACACGGGTGCCCGGGTGGTTGGCGCTGGTGGCGGGGTCGCTGCCTGCGTGGCGACCGGGGCTTTTGCCGGCACTACTCTCGGAGTCGTCGCGTGATGCGTCGGCGTCGGTATCGTCGTGCGGATGGGCATGGTAGTGGCGACGGCGGAAGCATTGCCAGCCTGCTTGGTCTTTCCGCTGGCGATCCCCACGATGACGAGGATCAGCGCGAGGCTGCCGAGCACGGTCAGCACCTTGTGACGCCGAGGCCACGACTTCCGCGCGGGCCGACCACGATGCCCGGAAGGCGGCCCGGGCTGCTGGCCGTATGACTGCGCCTGCTGGTAGGGCTGCTCGTAAGGTGTCTGCTGGTACTGCGGGTGGCCCTGGTACGGCGGTTGTCCCGGAGGCGTGCCGTACTGCGGATCAGGCCTGGATGAAGGCTGGCGTGGCTGACCATAGGACTGCTGTGGCTGATACGGGAGCGGGGGTCCCTGCTCGTTTCCGGGAAGGGGTCGCGTCTGGTGGCTCCATTGTGTGCCGTCCCACCAGCGCAGGGCTTGCAGCCCGGTCGGGTCCGGGAACCATCCCGGAGGCGCGTATTCCGTCGGCGGCTGCTTTTTCACGATTCCCTCCCCCACGCGGCACAGACAGCCGCGCTTTTCTGTTAGAGGAGACGCGGGAACGCTCTTGTGGTGCACGAATGTGCCCAACCTGACGCAGCCGCGTGACTGTTCTGTGTCGAAGATCAAGAGTGCTGGTCACGCCCGATCCAGACCAGCACCCGGATCTGGG
>JBAUAY010001163.1:0-2550 GCA_049676235.1 Streptosporangiaceae bacterium | reverse complement strand
CCCCGGGCGTGTCCCAGGCGACCAAAGGCACCGGGCCCGCGGCGCCGGCCATCGTGGCCAGTTCCGGCACCCAGCGGCCGGCACAGCACACCACCTGGTCCGCCGCCAGGACGGCGCCGGCGGCGGTGCGCACGGTTCGCACCTCTCCCGGGCCAGCGTCCAGGCCGGTCACCCGTCCCTGCTCGCCGGTCAGGATCTCGGCGCCGCGAGCCGCCGCGCGGGCAACCAGCCGAGCGACCAGCGGCTCGGTCAGCACGTAACCTTCGCCGGGGAACCAGGCGACGGTGCCGCCTGACGCCGGGAATCGCAGCGCCGGCTCGATCTCGGTGGCTTCAGCCGGGTCGATGAGCTGGGCGGGGTAGCCCCACTCGGTGAGCCTGCGCACGCGGGCTGCGAGTTCGGCGCGCCCGGCGTCGGAGGTAGCCAGCTCGAGGTGGCCGACCGGGCGGTACCAGGCCGCGCCGTCGAGGTCCGGCGCCAGTTCGGCCCAGGCCCGGATCCCGGCGTGGTTCAGGTCGTGATAGGGCCGGGGCGCCTTGTCGTTGGAGTTCAGCCAGGCGAAGCTCCACCGGCTGGTGGCGCGGCCGGGCTGGTCCGCCTCAAGCAGCGTCACCTGCAGGCCGGCCGAGGCCAGCCGGGCCGCCACCGACGCACCCAGCACGCCCGCGCCGATCACCACGCAGCGGCGGGATCTGACGGAAGCCATGGCACCCACCGTAGAGGGCCGTGAGGTCGGGAAGTTACGTCTTGAGGACCCGAACCCCTCATCGTCGCACCTGGCCACCCGAGGTGCGAGCCGACCTGGCCTCGGTGGCCGCGGCGGTGGTCTGGCGCCACGCGGGCTCGAATATGCGTTTGGATTAGGGTTAGACTGGCCAGATGAGCGTTTCGGTTCAGGAATCGCTGCTCGACGTGTGTGACGAGGAGAAGGGTCCGTCGCCCGGCGCGCTGGCAGGCTCGGTGCGGCGGACGCCGCTGGCCCGCGGCGCCTGGGTCGACCTGCGCCCCGGGTGGCTGGCGGGGTCCGGAGCGGTGTTCGGCAGGCTGGTGGAGACGGCGCCGTGGCGGGCGGAGAAGCGGCACATGTACGACAAGGTGGTGGCGGTTCCCCGGCTGCTCTGCTTCTACGGCGAGGACGAGCCGCTGCCCGATCCGGTGCTCAGCGCCGCGCGGGCGGCGCTGAACGCGCACTACGGACCGGAGCTCGGCGAGCCGTTCCGCACGGCGGGATTGTGCCTGTACCGGGATGGGCGGGACAGCGTCGCCTGGCACGGCGACACCATCGGGCGCGGCAGGCATGAGGACACCATGGTCGCGATCTTGTCGCTGGGCACGCCGCGGGCGCTGCTGCTACGGCCGCGAAGCGGCGGCGCGTCGAGGCGGTTCGAGGTCGGGCACGGCGACTTGCTGGTCATGGGCGGTAGCTGCCAGCGGACCTGGGAGCACGCCGTCCCGAAGACATCCCAGGCGGTCGGGCCGCGGATCAGCGTACAGTTCCGGCCCCGCGGCGTCCGCTAACTTCGGGCTAACCGGGCTCCGCCTAGAGCCGGATGTCCGGCACTTAGGCAGACCCGGCACTTAGGCAGACTCGCCGCAGATATTTCCGGTGGATTCTGAGCATCACCGGAAGTCGCGGCTGGAGACGGCGGCAGCGACCCGGAGCGGGCGCAGGGCCTCGGCGACCAGGTTGACGGCGCCGCTGGCCCGCTCGACCCGGCCCTGGACGAGCAGGGCGGGGGCCACCGTGGCTATCCGCTGGTGACGTTCCCACACCTGAGGCGGGCAGATGACGTTCACCATGCCGGTCTCGTCCTCCAGGCTGAGGAACACCACGCCCCGCGCGGTGGGCGGCCGCTGCCGGTGGGTGACCAGCCCGGCCACGGCCACATGAGCACTGTCCCGCGCCACCGACCTGACCGCTTCTGCGGTCAGCACCTGCCTGGCGGTTAGCGACGCCCGGATGTGGGCCACCGGATGGGTGCCGTACGTGCTGGTGGCCCACAGGTCGGCCAGGGTCTCCTCGGCCGGCGACATGGCCGGCAGCGGCGGCGCGGTCATCCCGGTGGCGGTGCCGGGCAGTTGCCCCTCGCGCAGCAAGGCGGCGGCCCCGGCCGCCCACAGCGCCGCGCGCCTGCTGAGCCCGAAGCAGCCGAACGCGCCCGCGGTAGCCAGCGCCTCAAGCGCGGCGGCCGGCAGGTGCGTCCTGGTGGCGAAATCCTCCAGGTCACGGTACGGGCGCCCGGCGGCGATCCGTTCGGCGGCCGGAAGGCCCAGGTTGCGCACGGCCGACAGGCCGAGCCTGATCGCGGGCGGAGGACCCGCAGCCCCGGCAAAGCCCTCCAGGGTGGCGAGCGCGTCGCTGGCGTTCACGTCCACGCCGCGGACGACGATCCCGTGCCGCCGCGCGTCGTTGATCAGGCTGTGCGGGGCGTAGAACCCCATTGGCTGGTTGCGCAGCAGCGCGGTGGTGAACGCGGCCGGGAAGTACCGTTTCAGCCACGCGCTGGCGTAGACCAGGTAGGCGAAGCTGATCGCGTGCGACTCGGGGAA
>JBAUAY010001162.1:0-12944 GCA_049676235.1 Streptosporangiaceae bacterium | reverse complement strand
CGGCAGGCCAGCCCGGTGAGCCACGCCAGCGCCGGCGCGCCGCCGATCCTGCTGATGCACGGGGCCGTGGACGACATGGTGCCGCCGGCGCAGAGCATCCGGCTCGCCAAGGCGCTCGGCGCGGCCGGGGCGACCGTCGAACTGGAGCTCGTGCCGGGCGCGACGCACTTCTGGAACGGCGCGAGCGACGTGCGCGGCATCGTCCAGCGCTCGATCGAGTTCCTGCGCGCGCGTGGCTAACCGACGAGAGGATTGACCTATGCCCATCCACCCCGTGATGGCCAGCAAGTTCCACCTTCTCGAGGGCGTTTCGTCGTTCCTGGAGCTCTTCGAGAACCCGGCCTTGGCCGACCGGCGGAGGGCGTTCGAGGAGCACGCGGGATACGACGCGCCGCCGGTCGCGACCCGGATGGATGAGGCACCCGGACCGCACGGGACGGTGCCGGTGCGGATCTACGCACCCGGCTCGGCCGACGACGCGCCGTGCCTGGTGTGGATGCACGGGGGCGGCTTCGTCGGCGGTCATCTCGACATGCCGGAGGCGGATTGGTTCGCGCGGGAACTAGTCACGCGTGCGGGGGTCGTCATCGTCAGCGTCGACTACCGGCTGTGCGTCGACGGGGTGACGTACCCGGTGCCCCACGACGACGTAGTGGCCGCGATGCGTTGGGTCCGCGAGAACGCACGGTCCCTGGGCGTCGACGTCGAGCAGATCTCGATCGGAGGTGCCAGCGCGGGCGCGAACCTTGCCGCCGGGGCGGCGGTCAAGCTGCGCGACGAGGACGGCTGGCGGCCGACGCTGATCCTCGGGTACCCAGTGGTTCCGCCCCCGTCGGCGTCACTCGCGGCGCTCATGACCGAGGTGCCGCCGATCCTGCGTTTCCCGCCGGCCACCACGAAGTTCATCAACATGAACTACCTCGGCGGCGCCATCAGCCGCGCTGATGGGTACGCCTTCCCCGCACTGGCGGCTTTGGAGGGCCTGGGCCCGGTACTCGTGCTGAACGCCGAATACGACGACCTGCGAGCCTCAGGCGAAGCGTTCGCCGCGGCGCTTGCGCTGGCTGGCGTGGACGTGCGCCAGGTGCAGATCAAGACGATGCTGCACGGCTTCCTCAACCTGCCAGGCAACATCGAGCCGGTCAGCGACGTCCTCGACCTTATCGGCGGTACGGTCGGTGCGGCCAGGTCGGCAACGCGCCGATGACTGTCCCGGTCAGACCGGTGGCAGGTGCACGCTGACCACGGCGGAACGGCCGCCGTGCACGACGGCCAGCGCGTCCTTCAGCACGCCGGGCAGCTCACCGGGATCCGACGCGGTCACCCCGTATGCGCCGCCGGCCGCCCGGGCCACGCCGGGCAGATCGGCCTCCGGCTCGAAACTGACGTGAAAATCGTCGGCTTTGGCCGCGGCGCCGTCCGGGTGGACCTGGAGCGTGGAGAACTTGGGCGCCGCCCAGCCACGGTTGTCGTAGATGATGGTCAGCGCGGGCGTATCGTACCGCCTGGCCACCCACTGCGCCGATGAGGGAACGCCGAACAGGAACGAACCGTCCCCGACCAGGCATACGACCGTCCGGTCGGGTGCCGCGAGCTTGGCCCCGACGGCCGCGCCTCCCGCCCAGCCCAGCGCGCCGCCACCATGGTGGAGAACGGACCCGGGCCGGTTCGGCCGCAAGTGTTCGGCAACTACCCGGCTGTTGGTCACGACTTCGGTCAGGATAAGTGCACCCTCGTCGGCCAGCAGGCACCGCACGCACGCGGTAAGGTACTCGGCCGTGATGACGCCATCGCTGCCGGGCTGCTCGAGGGCATCGAGTGCGGCCCGCCGGGCTTGACCGGCCGCCGTCACCTCCATCCGCCGGACCTCGATCGTGCCCGCGTCGAGCAGGACATTATCCCGAACGAAGCTGGTGATCTGCTCCACCGCCACTCGTGAACTGGCCGCGGCGAAGCGCCGCGCGGGCACGTGCCACATGCTCATCTGCGACTTGAGCGGGTCAACGTCCACGCAGTAGATGGCGGCCCCGGCTGAGGGCCGGTTCACCGCGGGGATCCACGGAACGTCACTGTCGATGACCAGGATCGCGTCGGCCTGCGCCAGCACCGGGTTCTGCGCCACCGTGTGGTACTGGAAACCGGCGTGCAGTGCATGGTCAGCGGGGAAGTTGACGTGGTAGGCCATGGACTCCAGCACGGGGATGGCCAGCAACTCGCACAGCTCGACCAGCTTCGGCACGGCGGCCGGATCCCGGCCCAGATAGGACGTCACGATCAGCGGATGCCGGGCCTGGGCCAGCGCGGTCGCGATCTCGGCCGCGACCGCATCGGTGAGCGCCATCGGCGCGACCGGCTCGAAGTCCGCCCGGTCGACGGTGTACGGCTCGACCTGCTCTTCCATCACCTCGCGCGGACCGGTCAGATAGACCGGGCCCGCAGGCTCGCTGCGGGCGATCTGCAGCGCGCGGTGCACGAGTTGCTTGACGTTGCGGCCAGTGCGGATCTCGTTGTCGTACTTTACGTAGTTACGCAGGATGCCGCGCTGGTCGGGGACGTCCTGAATCCAGTGGATGAACTCGTTGCGGCCGCCGGGCAGCTCACCTTCTTGCGTGTACGGCGCCGCCCCGGCGAAGACGAACACCGGGACGCGGCCGCGCATCGCGTTGCTGACACCGCCGAGGTTCAGGGTGCCCGCGTCGACGTGAACGATCACGGCCTGCGGCTCGCCGGTCACCATGGCATAGGCGTGCGCGGCGGACAGCGCGACGGTCTCGTGCGGGCACACGATGATCCGGGGGAACTCGGCCGCACGGCCCTCGGCGTTAACCTGAGCCAGTGCCTCGATCAGGCCGGGATGGTCGCTGCCGAGGTTCGCGAAGATGTACCTGACCCCGGCCTCGGCCAGGGCCTCGAGGAAAGCCGTGCTGGTCGTGTAGGAACCAGCGGTCACGTATCAGAACCGTCCGGCGGTCTGCATCGACATGGCGTGCTCGACCAGGGTGACCAGGGTCGCTTTGGTCGACTCCCGGTTCCGCGCGTCACACGGGATGACCGGCACGTCCGGCGAGATCGCCAGCGCCTCGCTCACGTCCCGCGACCGGTGCGGGAACTGCCCGTGGAACCCGTTGATGCCGATCACGAACGGCAGCCCGGACGCCTCGAAGTAGTCCACCGCGGGGAACGAGTCGGCCAGGCGGCGGGTGTCTACCAGGACGACAGCGCCGATCGCACCCTGGATCAGGTCGTCCCACATGAACCAGAACCGGTGCTGACCCGGCGTGCCGAACATGTAGAGGACAAGATCCTTGTCCAGCGTGATCCGCCCGAAGTCCATCGCCACCGTCGTCGTCGACTTGTCCGGCACGTGCGACAAGTCATCGACATCCGTGCTGGCCACCGTCATGACGGCCTCGGTCGTCAGCGGGGTGATCTCTGACACCGAGCCCACGAATGTCGTCTTGCCTACACCGAATCCACCAGCCACCACGATCTTCACCGACGTCATGGCGGCAGGAGCGTCGGACCTGGGCTGGGCGACGCTAGATCTTACGGAGTCCACTAAGCACCCTTTCGAGCAAATTGAGGTCCGGACGGCCCTCAGAATCATCGCGCTGGTGGATGCGGACAAGCCCATCCGCGCCCATGTCTGCGATGAGAATCCTGGCCACGCCGAGCGGCAGCCGAAGCACCGCCGACACCTCGGCCACTGACCTCCAGTCCCGGCAGAACTGGAGGATAGCCTGGCATTCTGGCGCCAGCACCGAGAGGTCGCGAGGCTCCAGGACCGTCGCCGTGACCAATGCCTCAATGGCGAGCTGATACCTCGGCTGAGTCCGGCCTCCTGTAACCGTATACGGCCGGACGAGCCTGGTCGCACCATCTTCCTCAGTCGCAAAGCCGAAACCAGAGCGTCCTGGTCCCGGCCCTTCATCCCACAGACCGGCCCGTCCCTGCCAGGAACCGGGCAAGCCCACGAACGGCGACTGACTGTCACCTCGCCCTTGGCCCGCCACTGAAACCTCCGGTCACCGTCGTCCATCACCCGGGATGGCTGCTTGCATGACGCCACGGGTGGCGGGGGTAAGGACCCTCCCGGCCCGCTCAACCAACAGGGTCATCTCATAGGCCACAAGCCCGAGATCACAGGTGGACGCAGCGAGCACAGCAAGGCTTGAGCCATTGCTGATCGCCATGATCACCAGCACACCCCGCTGCATCTCCACCACAGTCTGCACTACTGCGCCGCCCTCGAACACCCGCGACGCGCCCTGGGTCAGGCTGGTCAACCCCGAGGTTACCGCCGCCAGCTGATCGGCCCGCTCTTGCGGGAAACCGGCGCTGAACGCCAGCGGCAAGCCATCAGAGGACACCACCACCGCGTGCGCCACGTCGGGCACCCGCTCCACAAAATTGGTGATCAGCCAGTTAAGGTCCTGCGCTGGGCGCCCTGGCGTGCTCATGGGCACTCCTCTCGTCGCCCGTCCATACAGGTTCCTCCTCGTGTCGCTGTGCCTGGGCCTTGAGCTTTCATCTGGTCCTACGGCTCCTCGATCTCGGGTGCGGCGGCGCGACCCTCGCGTACGCCTCGCTGGAAGCTGGACATGCGGGAACGGACTGCATCCGGCGACCTGACGGGCGTTTCTGCTTCTGTTTCGTCACTTCCTGCGCTTCCTTGGCCGCTGCCGCCACCGACAGAGCCTGGCACGAGGTTAGCCCTCGGAACCCGCCTAGGCAGGCCCGCTTGAGTGGTTTCTCCCGCCGCGGGCGTCGCCACCGCCTGAGCCGCACGCCAGCCCTCGTCTGCGGGTGACGTCCACGAGGCCGGCGCGGCCGCCGGCGCGGCCGGCGCGGCCTGAGGCTGTGCACCCTGGGCCTGTGCACCCTGGGGCCGCTGCGTCGTGGCGAGGGTCTTCCCGCTCCGCCGGAACCAGTCGGACTCTAGCGAGTCGAAGATCGGCAGCCGCGGCTCTAGGCCGGCGGGTGGTACCGTCACCGGCCCGGAGCCATCGGCCGTGTCGCTGTGACCCCCACCGCCCGATCCGCCCGCGGCCGCGCTAGCCGCGTCGGCCACGCTCGGCCCGTCGCTGCCGTGGATGTTCTGGCTGCCGATCGGGAACTGCGGGGCCTGCGGCCCGAGCCCGTTGAAGGCGGGCATCTTGCTCGGGCCACCGGAAGCCGGGGTTCGTGGCTCAGCACCGTCGCCGACCTCGTTGCCGTTCGACGGCGCGGACGCGTTGCCGTTGCGGACGGGCAGTGCCTTGGTCGGCGGCCCTTCGTGGTCGGCCCGGCCCTTGCCCAGGTCCCAGCCGTTGCCGGCCGGCTCCCAGTTGTTGCCCGCGGGAGTGCCGCCCTCGGCGGGCGCGCCCTGGTTCGGTTGGCTGGGTGCGCCGTCGTCCGGGCTATCCAGGCCAGAAGATCCTGACGCCGCCGGGAAGCCCGGTGCCCCGGAACTCGCGGCAGGGCTGAAGGGCGGGACCGAGGGAGCCGCAGGACCCGCGGGCGCTGCGGGCGCTGCGGGCACTGTGGGCGCTGCGGGCGCTGTGGGCGAGAACCTTGGGATCCTCGCGGCCGCCGTGGCCTGGGCGGCCGCGGTAGGCGAGGCGCCCGCGGACAGCGAGGCGGCGGGCCCGAAGTCATCCGCTTCGAACCGGCGAAGCCGACCGAGCGGGGGCGCTACCTCGGGTGCCGCTACCGTGTCCGGCAGCCAGATCAGCGCGGTCAGGCCGCCAGCCTGGGCATGCCGCAGCCGGACCCGGATACCGTGCCGCGCGGCCAGGCGGCCGACCACGAACAGGCCCATCCGCCGGGACACCGCCACGTCGACCACGGGCGGGTTGTCGAGGCGCCAGTTGGCATGCGACATTTCCTGGTCCGAGATGCCCACGCCGTTGTCGGTGATGTCGAGGAGCACCCCGCCGCTGCTCAGCGGCTGGCCGGACACGTACACCTGGGTGTCTTCCGGGGAGAACGTGGTGGCGTTCTCCACGATCTCCGCCACCAGGTGCACCGCGTCGTTGACGGCCTGGCCGACGACGACGATCCCGGGCTGGACGTTGAGGACGACCCGCTCGTACTGCTCGATCTCGGAGATAGCCGCGCGCAGGACGTCGACCAGCGGCACCGGCTGGCTCCACCGCCTGGTCACCTCGTGGCCGGCCAGAACCAGCAGGTTCTCGGAGTTGCGGCGCATGCGGGTGGCCAGGTGGTCTAGCCGGAACAGGCTGCTGAGCCGGCCCGAGTCCTGTTCGCTCTGCTCCAGCGAGTCGATCAGCGACAGTTGCCGCTCGATCAGCGACTGGCTGCGCCGGCTCAGGTTGATGAACATGGCGTTCAGGTTGCCGCGCAGCATGGCTTCATCGGCCGCCAGCCGGACCGCCTCGCGGTGAACCTGGTCGAACGCCCGCGCGACTTCACCGATCTCGTCGGTGGAGGTGACCCCGATCGGCTCGATCTCCACGCCTTCGTCGGCGCCCTCGCTCTGGCTCAGCCTGCGCACCATCTCGGGCAACCGGTGGCCGGCCACGTCCAGCGCGTCCGTGCGCAGCTTGCGCAGCGGGCGGATCAGCGAGCGAGCCACGGTCGTCGAGACGAGCAGCACCAGGAGGAGGAGGAGCAGCGTCACGAGGCTGGTGACCAGCAGTTCCGTAGTGGCCCGGGACCTGAGCTCGCTGGCCCGGCTGGTAATAGCGGCGGTCAGCTGGTTGGCCACCGTGCGCGTATCGCGAATGGTGGTCGACATATCCCGGTCCCAGGTCGCGGGGTCAATGTCTTTATTCAGCGGAACCGTTGGCTCGTTGGCCGCCATCTGCTCGGCCAGGATCTCGTTTGAGGCCGCGACGTCCACCGGGGCGCCGCTGACGGTGTTGCTGTAGGTCTGCTGTTCGGCCGTATCGCTGGAGGCGTTGAAGTCAGCCAGGTCCGCTTTGGCCTGCTCGGAAGCCTGCTGCAGGTTGGTGAGATCCTCCGGGCGGAGTGTCCCCTGCGAAGGCAGGAGCGCTGCGTACAGCAGGGCCCGCTGCACCGAGACTTGGTTCTCGTCCCGCAGCAGGGCGCCCAACGCTGTGACGTTACCCTGCAGGGCCGCGTCGTTGGCGCCGGCGCCGATGGCGGCACTGAACGTGTTCGCGGGGGTGATGAGGTTCTCGCTGAAGACCCGGACGACCTCTGAGGCGGGGAACAGCGTGCCGGTGACGCCCTTTCGGTCGTTCGGGAGGTCGCTGATGGCCGCCAGCACCGCGTTAAGGTCCTGCACGGTGCCTGGCTGGTACCCGGCCGCCGTGGTGACGCCCGAGGAGCTGTTGACGACCGCGTCGGCGGCGCTCTGGGTGGTGACCTGCGCCTGCTTGAGCTGGCTGGCCAGGACGGTGTTACTCCGCCCGGTCGCCGCGTAGGCGGCGGACACGTTGAGCTCGTCCTCCAGCGCCTGGCTGAACTTGATCGTGTCGGCGTTGAGCTGCGCGAGATGCAGGACCCGCCCGGTCGCCTGCCAGTTGCTGACCTGCCCGTAGATGGTCACCGCGCCGAGCACCGCCGCGGTCAGCGTCGGGACCGCGATAACGGCGGCCAGCCGCCAGCGGACGCGCCAGTTGACCAGGGCGAACCGTGACCGGGACGAGCCCGGCTTTTTCGGATGCGGGTGGGTAGTCCGGACCATGCTGGCCGCGGGCGGTGCGCCCGGTGGGGCCTGGTCCGCCTCGGCGCTCCCCTGTCCCCCGGCCGGGGCGCTGGCCGGGGCCTGTCCGATGGCGGTCTGCGGGCCCATGCCCGCCGCGTCTCGTCTGCCGTCGCCCGCAGCGCTTCCTCCCGTTAGAAGCCCCGGACCTCCCCCGTCGGCTTGCCCTCCGTTGACGGCCTCGGTCGCAGTAGCTGTTTCGCCGAGATTCGTCACCGATCGTCTACGCACTACGTTCGCACCTCGCATCGGCAAACCTGACCAGCACGCATGCAGAGCTAAGACGGCACGAGCCGCTCACCATACGCACCCCTCTTTCCCTCGCAACGATCGCCGCTGCTCAGGTCAACAGGGCGGCCGAGGCCACACTCTCGCGTTACAAAACGGGTAAGGACATATAATCATCTTCTGGGGATCCGCCATGGGGCATTCGCCACTAAAGCGGCGAGATCTTCCCCGGGAGCAGGTTACCGCGCGGTCTCACCGGGTTATGACCAAGTGCATCTTGACGCTATTCGGTGACAGGGAGTAACTCTCCGTATAGTATCGGCCTTCGGACCTCAGCCGAGTAACCAGCGTCGGCGACCCGCTGAGCAGCCCGGCCGTAAGGGACATAACGGTCATGTCCGGCCCAGCACTCACTCGAGCCTGAGGCCACCGGCCTGCTACGCCCGGGCGACGACCCGTACGAGCTAACCGCCGGCTAATCAACCCATAATGATGATAATTACGCATCGATTATTACCTCATTAGGATTACCCTCAATAGCCCCCCAGCCACCCAGAAGGACTACTCGCCGGGCCACTACCCGAGTCCGAGTTCCCTGGCGATGAGCATCCGCTGGACCTCTGAGGTCCCCTCGCCAATCTCCAGGACCTTCGCGTCGCGGTAAAAGCGGCCGACCGGGAACTCGTTCATAAAGCCGTAGCCGCCGAACACCTGGGTGGCGGCCCGCGCGTTGTCCATCGCCGCGTTCGAGGCAGTCAGCTTGGCGATCGCCGACTCCTTCTTAATCGGCTGGCCGGCCACCAGCCGGGCCGCGGCGTCGTACCAGGCCAGCCGGGCCGCGTGCACCCGCGCCTCCATATCGGCCACGGTGAACTGGATCGCCTGATGCTGCTCGAGGCGGCGGCCGAACGCCTCGCGCTGCCTGGCGTACCTAACGCACTCGTCCACGCAGCCCTGGGCCAGGCCGGTGGCCAGTGCGGCGATCGCCACCCGGCCCTCGTCCAGGATCTGCAGGAACTGGGCGTAGCCCCGGCCGCGCTCGCCGAGCAGGTTCTCCGTCGGGACCCGGCAATCGTCGAACGACAGCTCCCTGGTGTCGGAGGCGCACCAGCCGACCTTGGAGTACTCGGGCCCGGGGACGAATCCCGGGGTGCCGGCCGGGACGATGACCGAGGAGATCTCCTTGCGGCCGAGGTCGTCGCGGCCGGTGATGGCGAGCACGGTCACCAGCGAGGTGATCGAAGTGCCCGAGTTGGTAATGAACGCCTTGGTGCCGTTCACCACCCACTCCTCCCCACCCACCGGCCCATCCCTCTTCACAAGTCGGGCGGTGGTGCGCATGCCGCCCGGGATATCGGACCCGCCGCCGGACTCGGTCAGGCCGAACGCGGCCAGTCGCTCGCCCGCGCACAGGTCGGGGAGCCACCGGCGGCGCTGATCCTCGGTGCCGAACCGGTAGATGGGCATCGCGCCGAGCGATACCCCGGCCTCCAGGGTGATCGCGACCGAGGAATCCACCCGGGCTAGTTCCTCCAGGGCCAGGCAGAGGGCGAAATAGTCGCCTCCCATGCCGCCGTACTCCTCGGCAAACGGCAACCCGAACAAGCCGAGCTTGCCCATCTTGGCCACGATGTCGTAAGGAAACTCACCGCGTTCGTAGTAGCCGCCGATGACCGGCGCGACAACGTCGCGGGCGAACTGGGCGACGGAGTTCCGCAGCTCCTGCTGCTCCGGCGCAAGCTGGTAACTGACCATAAGGCCACCTTCGCACAGCGCACAGGGGGCCAGCGGGTCTGGGGGCCGGCGGGCCAGGGGCCCAGGAGGTCTGGGGGATGGCATCCCCCAGGATCGGGGGGGTCTGGGGGGGTCGCCCCCCGAGGTAACAGAGCCCGCTGCGAATCTCCCGCTGGCGGCGGTAGTCTAACGGAGGCCGATACCCAACCATGAGAGCGAGAACATGGCCAGCCTGAGCTGCCCCGATTGCGGCGTCAAGGTCCAGCCGGAGGATCTGATCTGCTTCAGGTGCGGCGCTAACCTGCCGCACATCCCCGGACCCGATGACGACGTACTGACGCCGACCATCTCGCAGCGGTTCATCGCGGCCGGGCCCGATCCCGCGGCCTTCTGCCCGAACTGCGGCACGGCCGTCGCCGACGCAGCGGACGTGGTCTGCCCCACCTGCGGGGATCCACTGCCAACCGGACGGCGCCGCCGTATCTCGCCGGTCGTCATGCGGATCACTTTCCCCACCGGCAACGTGGACATCCCGGCCGGAACGTCGGTCCTGCTCGGCCGGGATCCGGCCGAGTCGCTCGTGGCCGCGGCCTTCGCCCGCTTCGACAACGTGTCACGCCGGCACGCCACCGTCCAGGTGGACGACGCGGGGCACGCCACGATCACGGACGAGGGCTCGACCAACGGCACCTTCGTCAACGACGACCGGGTGCTGCCCGGCGCGGAGGTCCGGCTGGTCGACGGGGACCGGGTGCGGCTGGCCGCGGATGTGACCGGCAGCGTGTCGCTGCCACAGGCTGAGCCCGACCCCTCCGGGCTCAGCCGCAATGGCATGAGCTGAGGCGTTAGCGCGAGTCCAGGCCGCTCCCGGCGCACGTCGGGTGGGCGCTGATCGCCGTCATCACGGTGTCGCGGAACCGTTTGGCGCTGGCTGGCCGCGGCCTACCGGTGCTCACGCTGCTCGTCGTCGTGGTGGCAGCCAATCATTTTCTGGCTCGACGGAATTGTGGCCGTGCTGCGGGTGGCCCTGGTCCTGGTGGTGCAGAGAACGGCACGGCGGCTACGTTCTGGTAAATCTTGCCACGGACCCCAGGTCAAGCCTGTCCGCGGGGAAATGTCCATGCGATCATGACGCCATGGCGGCCGCAGAGAAAACCGTTTCCGGAACCACGCCCGGCCTGCGTCGCGACGCGATCGGCCTGCGTGAGGTGCTGTTCCAGTCGATCACCGACATGGCACCCGGCGCCGCCATCGCGGCCTCGATCCCGGCCGGCGCCGCGCTGGCCGGCGGATCGCTGCCGCTTTCGGTGGTCTTCGCGCTGGTAGCGTGCCTGCTCTGCGCCTGGTGCATCGGCCTGCTGGCCCGCGAGCTGCCCGCCGCGGGATCGCTGGCCACCTACGCGGCCCGCGGCCTGCATTCAAGCGTGGGTTTCCTGGTGGCCTGGGGATACGTTCTGGTCGGCTGGCTGATCCCGCCGCTGGTGCTGCTCCAGCTCGGTTTCACCACGGCGTCCACCATCAACTCCGAGTTCCACGGGTATCCGGCGAACCTGTGGTGGCCATGGTCGCTGGCCGGCGCCGTGATCGTGCTCGCGGCCGGCTACTACGGCATCCGGACTTCGGCCCGGCTGGGCACGATCCTCGGAGTATCGGAGATCGCGGTCTTCTTGGTGCTCGCCGTGTTCCTGGTCGTGCACGCGGGCAGCCATAACACGGGGCAGGTCTTCACCACGCACTACTCCCCGACCGGGCTCACGGGCGTGATCGGCGGCTCGGTGTTCACGCTGCTCGCGTTCGGCGGTTTCGAGGGTGCCGCCCCGCTCGCCGAGGAGGCCAGGAACCCGCGGCGCACGATTCAGCGCGCGGTGCTGCTGGCCACCTTCCTGATCGGCCTCCTGTACGTATTCACCACCTACGCCGTCGACGTCGCCTACGGGCCGAAGGGTTTCTCCGCCTTCGCGACAGAAACCGGCAACGCATCGTGGGTGGGCATAGCGCGCTCGCTCTACGGGATCTTCTGGTTCTTCGTGTTCCTCGCGATCGTCAACTCCACCATCGCCAGCGCCAACGCCGGCGTGAACGTGTCGAGCCGGACCGCGTACGCGATGGGGAGGATCGGGGCGTTCCCGCGCTTCCTCGCGGTCGTCAGCCCGAAGCACCGGTCCCCGATTTACAGTGTCCTCGTCGCCTTCGTCATCACCGTCGCGGTGACGCTGGGGCTCGGCCTGAAGTACACCCCGACCGTGGCCTTCGCGATGGTGGGCACGGGACTCGTCATCGTGCTGGTGGCGATCTACATCCTGATGAACGCCGCCTGCATCGGGTTCTTCGCCCGCCGCGGCCGGAGCGGGTTCAACTGGCTGTCGCACCTGATCATCCCGCTGCTCGGCATCGCCGCGTTCGTCCCGGCCTGGCTGACGGCGGCGGGCATCAAGGTGTTCTCCTTCGTGACCCCGCTGGCCCCGCCGCTGTCCTACATGGCTCCGGGGGTGGGCGGCTTCATGGTCCTCGGCGTGATCTACA
Organism: Streptosporangiaceae bacterium; assembly: GCA_049676235.1. Lineage (GTDB taxonomy): Bacteria > Actinomycetota > Actinomycetes > Streptosporangiales > Streptosporangiaceae > Palsa-504. The sequence goes on along the minus strand of JBAUAY010001162.1, from coordinate 787 downwards.
TGATCTACCTGTACCGGACGAACCCCGGCCGGATCTCCGACGTGGGGCTCGTGCACCTGGACATCGTCGAGGAGGTAACCGGTGAGTGACCTGCAGGTCATCTCCTTCCGGCCCGACCGTGACCAGTACGCATGGACGTTCGGCGGCGCCGCCCCGGTGATGCGGATCCGGACGCCGGCCGTGCTCGAGGTGTACACCGAGGACTGTTTCGCCGGGCGGGTGCGCAGCGAGCGGGACCTGGTCTCCCAGGTCTGCGAGTTTCCTTTCCTGAACCCGCAGACCGGGCCTTTCTACATCGAGGGCGCCGAGCCGGGTGACACCGTGGCCGTGCACTTCGTGTCCATCGAGCCGGCCAGGTCCTGGGCGGCGTCGACGACCGTGCCGTTGTTCGGCGCACTGACCGGGACGCACCTGACCGCGCTGCTGCAGGACCCGCTGCCCGAGGTGGTCTGGCTGTGGCAGCTCGACGCGGCCGCGCGGACCTGCCGGTTCAGCGCGCGGCGGAGCTCGTTCGAGGTGGACCTGCCGATGGATCCGATGCACGGCACGGTCGGGGTGGCGCCCGCGAACCTCGAGGTGCGCAGCGCGCTGGTACCCGACGCGTTCGGCGGGAACATGGATACGCCGGAGATGCGCACTGGGGTCACCTGCTACCTCGGCGTCAACGTCGAGGGCGCGCTGCTCTCACTGGGCGACGGGCACGCCCGGCAGGGCGAGGGCGAGACCTGCGGCGTCGCGGTGGAGTGCGCGATGAACACCGTCCTGGTGGTGGACCTGATCAAGGGCG
>JBAUAY010001161.1:0-2019 GCA_049676235.1 Streptosporangiaceae bacterium | reverse complement strand
GCCGGTGGACCGTCGAGGTCACCCGGGGCGACACCGGGCAGCGGCTGCGGTTCACCACCGGCTTCCTGTGGATGTGCCAGGGCTACTACAACCACGCCAAGCCCTACCGGCCCCAGTGGGAAGGCATGGACCGCTTCCAGGGCCTGGTCATCCATCCCCAGCGTTGGCCCGAAGACCTCGACCTTGCGGGCAAGCGCGTCGTCGTGATCGGCTCCGGCGCCACGGCCGCGACGCTGATCCCGGCGATAGCCGAGAAGGCGGGGCACGTGACGATGCTGCAGCGCTCGCCCACCTACTACTTCGCCCCGCCCACCACGCACGAGCTCGCCGTGATGCTGGGCCCGCTGGACCTTCCCGACGAGTGGACGCACGAGATCATGCGCCGCCAGTACATGATGCAGTACCACTGGCTGGCCCGGACGTCGTTCGAAGCGCCCGACGAGCTGCACACGTTCCTCATCGAGTCCATTCGCCCGCTGCTGCCCGAGGGCTTCGACGTCGACAAGCACCTCACCCCCCGCTACCGCCCGTGGCAGCAGCGCATTGCCATCGTCCCGGACGGCGATCTGTTTGCGACCCTGCGCGAGGGGAAGGCCTCGATCGTCACCGACACCATCGAGACGTTCACCGAGCACGGGATAAGGGTCAGCTCCGGTGAGGAGATCCCCGCCGACATCGTCGTCACCGCCACCGGCTTCAATATGTCGGTCCTCGGTGACGTCGCGTTCACCGTCGACGGCGAACCGGTCGACTTCACCGAACGCGTCACCTGGCGCGGCGTCATGATCAATGGCGTGCCGAACATGGCCTACGTCTTTGGCTACTTCCGGCACAGCTGGACCCTGCGCGTGGACCTGGTCAGCGACCTGGTGGGCCGCCTGCTTGCCGCCATGCAGGACAAAGGCGCCACGATGGTGGTCCCCACGCTACGACCCGAAGACAAGGACATGCAGCTGCGGCCGTTCTCCGATCCGGAGAACTTCAACTCCGGCTACGTCATGCGCTCGCAGCACATCCTGTTCAAACAGGGTGATCGCGAGCCGTGGACCCACATGCTGGAGCACGAGCAAGAGCGCGAGATCCTGCCGGGGGCGGACCTCGACGACGGGACGCTCGTCTACCGCTGAGTCCGGCAGGCCGGCTCGAGGTCAACACCACGGACTTAAGCCGTATCGGCTCGTATCAGGTTGCGGCCTGGGTTCTGCTGGCCTGCGGGGGATGAGATCTGAGGCGTTTGCCTGTGAGAGGGGCTCCTGGCAGGCGTTCGGGTGTCGAATCCAGGTGCGGGGAGCCGGTTTAAGTGGCGTACGAGCGGCCCGGCCTGGATCGTGCCGGTCACGGGCACGCTGCGGCGGTTACCGGGGGTGGGTGAGGGTGTCGAAGGCAGATTCGATCAGGTCGGGCAGTTCGGGGGTTCCGTCGTTCTCGACCCAGGTGAGGACGGCGGTGCTGGCGGCGGCTAGGCAGGCCGCGACGGTGACCTTGTCCCGGAAGCTGGGGCGCGGGTCGCGCTGGTCCGCGCCGAGGGCCTGGAGGATGAGCTGCTGCGCGGCCATCTGGTTTGCCCACAGGCGCTCGCGCAGCGCGGGGGTGGAGACGATGAGCTTGTTCTGCGCGAGCAGGGTGTCCCGGTCGGCGTCGTAGAGCTGCCTGAGCCCTTGGAGCAGCGCTGCCCGGATCCGTTCGATGAGGGGCCATGCGGCCGGGGTCTGTTCGAGCAGCCCGGCGAGCAGGGGGTCGTAGCTGTCGGACAGGGCTACGTCTTCCTTGGTGGGGAAGTAGCGGAAGAACGTCATGTGCGAGACGCCCGCGGTGGCGGCGATCTGCTCGACGGTGGTGGCGTCGTATCCCTGCTCACGGAACAGCCGCAATGCGCTGGCGCGGATGCGGTCGCGGGTGGCGGCCTTCTTGCGCTGCCGCCAGTCCGGCTCGGGTTCGGGTTCGGGTTCGGTCACAAGGGTTATCGTCGCGCACCGGCGTCCGGGGCTGCGGCCGCGGGGGCCTGCGGCGAGCCCGCAC
>JBAUAY010001160.1:0-2805 GCA_049676235.1 Streptosporangiaceae bacterium | reverse complement strand
ATCACGGTGCCGGCCATCTACTGGCTGGCGATCAGCCAGCCGGCCTTCGCCGCCGTGGACGTCTCCGGCGTCCGCTCGGTCGCGTACGGCGGGGCGCCGATCGCGCCGGACCTGGTGGCCCGGCTGGGCAAAGCCTTCCCGCAGGCGCGGCTCGGCAACGGGTTCGGCCTGACCGAGACCTCGAGCGTGTCCACCTTCCTGCCGCACGAGTTCGTGGCCCACGCCGACTCGGTGGGCTTCCCGGCCCCGGTATGCGACGTCCGTCTCGACGCGGTTGGCGCCGACGGCACCGGCGAACTGCTTATCCGTGGCCCGAACGTCGTCTCCGGCTACTGGAACAAGCCGGAGGCGACCGCCCAGGCCTTCGTCGACGGGTGGCTGCACAGCGGTGACCTGGCCCGGATCGACGATGAGGGCCTGGTCTACCTGGTGGACCGGGTCAAGGACATGATCAACCGCGGCGGCGAGAACGTGTACTGCGTCGAGGTCGAGAACGCCCTGGCCGGCGCGCCTGGCGTCTACGAGGCGGCGGTCCTCGGCGTCCCGGACGAGATGATGGGCGAGAAGGTGGGCGCGGTGATCGTCCCGATGCCGGGCGTCGACCTCGACGTCCCCGCGGTACTCGGTTACCTCGACGAGCACATCGCCGACTTCAAGATCCCGCAGTACGTCGCGGTCAGCGCGACGCCGCTACCCCGTAATCCGGGTGGCAAGCTGCTCAAGCGGCGGTTGCGGGAGGAAACCGACTGGGCCAGCGCGGTGCGGCGCTGAGCAGGATACGGGCTGACCGGATGACAGGCTGAATCAGTCATCATCGCCCGCGGGGTCCGGTCGGCCTCCGAGGAGATCTCGCAGACGGTCATGGCGCAACTGGTACGCGGAGCCGAAGCGGTGCTGCGCTCGGTTCAGTTTCGCGCCGGAGTACCGCCGCCGGGCCCACACCGAGGAGGGCTTGGCCAGCCGAAGGGCACCGATGAAGGCCACAATCGGTACCACGATGCCGATCAGGCCGGTAGTGAGCTTGCCCTTAATGATGCAGACCCCGGCCATGGCCAGATCGAATGCGACGGTGACCAGGTAAAGCCCGACGGCGAGCGCGTCGTGGCCGCTCGCCGTGCCGACCGGGGATGCCTGCAGCAGGAGCACAGCACCAAGCGCGCCTCCTACCAAGATCGCGTCGATCGACTTGCGGCCGCTCTTAGTCCAGTAGACGTCGTCCAGGTTGAACCACAGCGCGAACTCGTCCAAGGTCAGCGCCGCGCCGGCCCCGAACAGCGCCGCCAGCACTTCTGTCCAGGGCATCCGGGGGCTGTAGCGGAACTGAAGCAGCCCGGTCGCGAGCACCAGCAGGATGCCCCACACTTGGTGATGGATATGCACGCCGCCGATGTAGATGTCGGAGATTGCCCCGCGCTGGTCAGCGGGCCGCTGGGATTCCCCGGCCGCCTTGGCATGGATCCGGCGCGTGATCCCACGGGTCACGGCGAAGGTGACCAAGAACCCGATCAGCATCCAGATCGCTGGCGCCCGGCCGGTGTTGACGAAAACCCGCTGGTACCAGCCCACGCCGGAGCCATACCCACCCGATTTCCGCAGCTACCCTCCCGGCGGGCTTGGGATGTTTTGTTATGTTGCTTGTGCCGGCTGGCGGTCCGGGTCAGCTGCTAAGTCGAGGGGGTCTGCCGCGGTGTCGGAGGAACAGATGGTTGGCCTGGTGCAGGGTGCTCTTGCTGCGCGCGGGATCACAGACGAGGTGCTCGCTGCGGGGCAGTTCAATCCGCGAGGCCATACCGGCGGCATGTTCGTCGGCGGTATGGCGGGCAGCGAGGCCGGAGGCTTGCTTGGCGAGGCAGGGGACGCAGTGGGCCTGGGGGTGGGCTCTATCGCGGGTATGCGGGCCGCCGATGCCCGCTCGGGACTGCCCGCCAGTATGCTCATCGGCGTCTCCGCCACGATGGTGTACGGGTTCGCCGCGGCCACCAGGCACAGCGAGCCCACTTCGCTGGTCTTCCAGATCCCGCGCGCAGGCCTGTCGGTCAAGGTTCACCAGAGAGTGAACGTACGCGTGCTTGAGCTGATCGACAACGCCAGCGACGCGCGTATCGAATTGGAAGGCAACAGGTTGCCGGTAACGCATTCCAAGGACGTCATCCACGTACTTGGCCGCGGGGACCCTGGCCGTGAGCCGACCGGTCCCGGCTGATGGCCTGGTCACCCTCATCGAACCGGGCGCACTCGCGTACGCCCTGGTCCGACTGAGGTAACGGGGTCAGACGGGAGCGTTCAGCTTGGCCAGTTCCTCCTGCACCTTGGCCTCGTGCTCGGCCTCGTCCCGCTTGGCGTCCCGGGTCCGCCACCGGCCATTCAGCAGCGGGATGGACAGCAGGAAGACGATGATGCCGCCGAAGCAGATCCAGTACCAGGTCTTCCACTGCCCGGCGGTCTGAGCGGCCGCCTTGGTCACCGCCGCGCCGTGGGCCTTCAGGTAGGCGAAGACGCCCGGCGGGACCTTGGACAGCGCGGTCAGCTGGGCCCCGTAGGGAGCCATGGTCGTCAGCTCGGCCGAGTACGGAGCGATGGTCGTCAGCTGCGTCGAGTACGGAGCGATGGTCTTCAGGTCCGCCGCGTACGGGGCGACGGTCTGCAGCGCCGGCCCGGCCGCGATCACGCCGTTGATGGCCGCCTTGTTGGCCGAGATCGTGGTCAGGATCCCGAGGCCCTTGGCGCCGCCCCCGGCTGCCGCGATCGCCTGGGCCACCAGCGCGGGCGGGATCTTGGCCGGGTTCGAGTAGGTGGCCAGCTTGG
>JBAUAY010001159.1:0-7818 GCA_049676235.1 Streptosporangiaceae bacterium | reverse complement strand
CGGCCCTCCGGCCGCCGGCGGCGGCGCTCAGGGCTCGGGCGGCAGCGCTTCGGGCGGCGGGACCGTGGAGCTGGCCCTAGGCGAGGCGGCGCTCACCGGCCTGCTCTCGTGGCTCGAGGCCGCCCCGCCCGGCTCCCACCAAGACATGGCCCTCTAACCGCCCACATTCATGATCATGACCAGTTCAGGCCGGATAGCGACCAGGGAATAGCCACGATCACGGGAGCTCCGTACCGGGCCGCTCAGCCGCGTTCGCCGCCTGGCTTCCACAGCACGTCGTCGTGGCCCGCGTTGGCCTGGCGGGCGAGGATGAACAGCAGGTCGGACAGGCGGTTCAGGTAACGGGCGGGCAGCGGGCTCACCGAGTCGCCGTGCTCACCGACCGCGGCCCACGCGCTGCGTTCGGCCCTGCGGGTGACGGTCCGCGCCACGTGCAGCAGCGTCGCCCCCGGGCTGCCGCCCGGCAGCAAGAAGCTGCGCAGGGTCGGCAGGGCGGAGTTGTACGAGTCGCATTCGCTCTCCAGCCGGGTGATGTAGGCCTCGTCGATCCGCAGCGGCGGATAAGGCGGTGGCGTGTCAGACACCGGGTTGGCCAGGTCGGCGCCGACGTCGAAGAGCTCGTTCTGCACCCGGGCGAGCAGCCCCGATATGTCCGCGGAGAGATTACCGAAAGTAATCGCCGTGCCGATGGCGCAGTTCGCTTCCTCCACATCGGCGTAGGCGGCGAGGCGCGTGTCGGTCTTGGCGGTACGGCTGCCGTCAGCGAGCGCGGTGCTGCCGTCGTCGCCGGTTCGCGTGTAGATGCGGGACAGCACGACAGGGTTTTCACTGCGGTTTCGCGACATGAACCCACCCTATGGGAACCCGTGAGCGGACCTCGCGGACCCATGGCCCGAACGGTCCGGCGGTTCTCGGGGCCCGCCGGAGCCGGACAGCTCCGGCCCTCCCGCCCGGCGGCTCCGTTCGCCAGAGGATGCTGCCCGCCCCAGGCCCTCGGCCATAACCACGGCGCGTTATTGTTCCCTGTACCCCTTGGAGGAGACCGCCGTGTATGACTACATCATCGTCGGCGCTGGAAGCGCGGGCTGCGTCCTGGCGGCGCGCCTATCCGCCGATCCCGCCGTCAGCGTCCTGCTCCTCGAAGCCGGGCCGGCCGATGACGCCCGCGAGATCCGCGCTCCCGCCGCGTTGAACAGGCTGTTCCAGACCGAATACGACTGGAACTACCTGACCGTCCCGCAGCACCACGCGGCCGGCCGGTCCATCTACTGGCCGCGGGGCAAGGTCCTCGGCGGATCGTCCTCGATCAACGCGATGATCTACATCCGCGGCAACCGCCACGACTTCCAGACCTGGCGGGACGAGTACGGCTGCACCGGCTGGGGCTATGAGGACCTGATGCCCTACTTCCTTCGGGCCGAGGACAACTCGCGGATAGCGTCCGCCTACCACGGCACGGGCGGCCCGCTGACGGTCACCGACCCCCGGTACAGGTCACGAGTGTGCGAGGCGTTCATCGCGGCGGCCCAGGAGCAGGGCGCGGCGGCCAACGACGACTTCAACGGGCCGCGCCAGGACGGCGTGGGCTGGTACCAGCTGACTCAGCGCAAGGGCCAAAGGTGCTCGGCCGCCACCGCCTACCTGTACCCCGCCATGTCCCGGCCGAACCTCACCGTACAGACGGACGCCCTGGTCACCAAGGTGATCATCCAGGGCGGCCAGGCCACCGGCGTGAGCTACCTGCATCACGGCGAGCCGGTGACCGCCCGCGCCGACGGCGAGGTCATCCTGTCCGGCGGCGCGATCAACAGCCCGCAGTTGCTGATGCTGTCCGGCGTCGGTCCGGCCGAGCACCTGATCGAGATGGGCATCGACGTGGTGGCAGACAGCCGCGGCGTCGGCGTGAACCTCAGCGACCACCCGGTGCTGCCGGTCATCTGGTCCACGCCGCGGGTCCGCGGCCTGTGGGAGAAGGCCGGTCACGCGAACACGCTGCGCTGGCAGCTGACTCACCGCGGTCCGCTGGCGAGCAACACGGCGGAGTCGGGCGGATTTGCCCACTCCGAAGCCGGCCTGCCCGCGCCGGACCTGCAGTTGCACGTTCTCCCCGCCCCGTACATAAACCAGGGCCTGGCCGACCCGGCCCAGCGCGCGATGACGGTGCTGGTCGGCCTGGTCGACGTGGCCAGCCGCGGGCGGATCAAGCTGCGCAGCGCCGACCCCAGGCACCGGCCCGCCATCGACCCCGGCTACCTGTCCGACGACCGGGACGGCCGGGCGCTGGCCGCGGGGCTGAAGATGGCCAGGGAGTTCGTGACGGCCAAGCCGATGGCCGCGATCTGCCAGAGCGAGCTGGCCCCCGGTCCGCACATCCGCTCCGACCCCGAGCTCATGGCGTACATCCGGTCCAGCGTAGTGACCCTCTACCATCCGGTCGGCACCTGCGCGATGGGTGGTGAGTCGCGGTGGAACGTGGTCGACCCCGAGCTCCGGGTGCGCGGCGTGGCCGGGCTGCGGGTGGTGGACGCGTCGGTGATGCCCGTCGTGCCGCGGGGGAACACCAACGCGCCCACGATCGCGATCGCCGAACGCGCCGCCGACCTCATCGCCGGGCGCGCGCCCCTGGCCGGGGTCGACCCAGCCGATCCTGTCGACGCCATGGTGATCGCAGGCAACACGGCCAGCAGCTAGCGCTCTACCCCGCCCGCACCGATTTGTCTGCAGTTTCGGGTGTCCTAGCCCCCGAAACTGCAGACAAATCCGCGGGTGATCGCGATCGGCTAGCGATCCCGGCGCAACCTCCGGGGCCGGTACAGCCTGCCGTGCAGCAAGGTAACCAAAGTGACGATCCGGCGCATATCCCGGTCGGTCCGCCCAAAAGACGTGAGGTTGATCAGCGGCCGCATCCGCTGACGCGTGATGGCCTTGGGCCGGGTGAACTCGCGCAGCCCGTCCGCCCCGTGGATCCGCCCGAAACCGGACTCTCCCACGCCTCCAAAAGGCAGCGCCGGCACGATCGCGAACCCGAGCACCGAGTTGATCGAGGTCATCCCGCTGCGCAGCGAGCGTGCCGCCGCCATGGCCGCCGAACGGTCCTTGGCGAACACCGCCGACCCCAGCCCGTAACGCCCCGCGTTGGCGAACGAGACCGCCTCCGCCAGGTCGACCACCGGCGTCACCGTCACGGTCGGCCCGAACGTCTCCTCGGTCACCGCCGCGGATTGCTCGGGCACCTCGGTCAGCACCACCGGCCGCACGTACGGCGGGGCCACCGCGTCCGCGCCGCCGACCACCGCCCGCCCGCCCTCGGCCAGCGCGTCCGCCACGTGCTTGGCCACGATCTCCGGCTGCGACGGCAGGGTCATCGGCCCGTACGAGGCCCTGCTGTCGAACCCCGGGCGCAGCCCGGACACCCGCTGAGACAGCCGCTCCAGGAAGCTGTGGTACACCGACTCAGCGACGTAGACGCGCTCGATCCCGATGCAGGTCTGCCCGGCGTTGGACATCGCGCCCCACGCGGTGGCGTCGGCGGCCTCGTCCAGGTCGGCGTCGGCGCTCACCAGCAGGGCGTCCTTGCCGCCGCATTCGGCCAGGACCGGGGTGAGGGTCTCCGCGGCCGTGGCCATCACCTTGCGCGCGGTGGCCGCGGAGCCAGTGAAGGCGATCTTGGCGACGCCGCTGCGCGCCAGCGCCTTCCCGGTGGAACCGGGCCCGGTGACCAACTGGAAGACGGGCTTCGAATCCCCGAAAATGCCCAGCGCCTCGCCGAACGACTGGACCAGCCAGTTCCCGGTCGCCGGAGTCAGCTCCGAGGGCTTGAAGACGACCGCGTTCCCGGCCGCCAGCGCGTACGCGATCGAGCCCACCGGGGTGAACACCGGATAGTTCCACGGCCCGATCACGCCGACCACGCCCAGCGGCTGGTATTCGACCGTGGCCGCCTGGTTGATGGCCGGGAGCCCGCTGCGCACCCGGCGCGGGCGCAGCACCCGGCGGGCATGCCGGGCGGCCCAGTCGATGTGCACGATGGCCAGGATGATCTCGAGCTTGGCGTCGTCGAGCGGCTTGCCGGTCTCGGCGTGCACGAGCTCGGCCAGCCGGCCCATGTACCTGGTCAGGTGCGACTTCCAGGCGAGCAGCCGGATCCGCCGGCCGGACCAGCCGAGTCCGGCCCACCACACCGCGGCCTCGCGGGCCTCGGCCACGGCGGCGTCGACTTCCCGGCGCCCGTGCGCGGGGAAGGTGGCCAGTACTTCCCCGGTCGCCGGATTAAGTGTCTCAAGCATCGTTGACCAGTAAAGCATCGCTCTGCCCCCAGAGCTACGCTGGGTCCGTGCCGTCACGTCCCTACGTGCTCCTGTCCTGCGCCACCTCTGCCGACGGCTACCTGGACGACGCGAGCCCACGGCGGCTGATCCTGTCCGGCCCCGCCGACCTGGACCGGGTGGACGAGGTCCGGGCGGGCTGCGACGCCGTCTTGGTCGGCGCCCAGACGGTCCGCAAGGACAACCCGCGGCTGCTGATCAGGGACCCGCGGCGCCACGCCCGCCGGGCCGCCCGCGGGCGGCCCGAGCATCCGGCCCGGGTCACCCTCACCGCCACCGGCGACCTGGACCCGCAGGCTCGTTTCTTCGCCCCGGGCGCACTCCGCCTGGTGTACTGCGCCACCCCCGCGATCGGCCGCGCCCGGGAGCGGCTGGGGAATAGCGCCGTACTAATCGACGCCGGTGACCCGCTCTCCCTCGATCTCGTCCTCATTGATTTGGCCGAACGAGGCGTACTGCGTGTCCTGGTAGAAGGCGGTGCGCGCGTCCTGGGCGAATTCCTGGCCCGCGATCTTGCCGATGAACTCAACCTCGCCGTGGCCCCGTTCTTCGTCGCCGATCCCGCCGCCCCGCGCCTCAACCTCCCGCACTGCGCCTCCGGACCTGCTCTCGCCGCCGCGCCCCCCTCTCCAGGTCTGGATCCCAATACCATCACGAGCCCCAATTTCCCCGATAGCCCCATGACCCTCGCAGAAGTGCGGCGGGTCGGCGAGGTCGGGCTGCTCCGCTACCTGCTCGGCCCCGGCGGCCCGGATCACCGCTTCCTGCGCTGGGCGGTGGAGCTGTCGCGGCTGTGCCCGCCGTCGGACTCTGCTTTTTCCGTCGGAGCGGTCATCGTCGGCGAGGACGGCGAGGTGCTGGCCACCGGGTTCTCCCGCGAGCAGGAGGACCACGATCACGCCGAGGAGGTGGCGCTCCGTAAGCTGGCACCGGGCAAGCTCGGGCCCGACCCGCGGCTGCGGCACGCCACCATCTACAGCTCGCTGGTGCCCTGCGGCGCGCGCGCGTCGCGCCCGGTGACCTGCGTCGGGCACATCGTCGCGGCGGGCATCCCGCGGGTCGTCTTCGCGTGGCGCGAGCCCCGGCTGTTTACCGACGGCGAGGGCGCCCAACAGCTCCGGGCCGCGGGCGTGGCCGTCACCGAGGTGCCCGGGCTGGCCAGGCGGGCCCGGGCGGTCAACGCCCATCTAGTCGGAACCGGCGCGTGACAGCACCGGAGCTACGTCGCTCCAGGGTCGCGATTTTCGGTTACTTCTTCGTGCTGGGTGTCGCCACCGCCTACGGCGTCAGAACAGGGTGTTCTCCGGCACCACGCCACGCATCGCTTCGTAGTTCAGGGTCACGCAGCGGATGCCGCGGTCTTCGGCCAGCGTCCGTGCCTGCAGCTTGATCTCCTGGGCCGCGAAGATGCCGTGCACCGGGGCCAGCAACGGGTCGCGGTTCAGCAGGTCCAGGTATCTGGTGAGTTGCTCCACCCCGTCGATCTCGCCGCGCCGCTTGATCTCCACGGCGACGCTCTCGCCCGCCTCGTTCCGGCACATCAAGTCGACCGGGCCGATCGGGGTCGGGTACTCGCGCCGGACCAGCCGCCAACCGTCACCGAGCAGGCCGAGCTGGACGGCGAGCAGTTCCTGCAGGTGCGCCTCGACGCCGTCCTTGACCAGGCCCGGGTCGATGCCGAGGTCGACCGAGCTGTCGCTGAGCACCTCGGTGATGGTGATTGCGAGCGTCTCGCCGGCCTTGTTGGTGACGGACCATTTGCCCGGCTCCTCGGTGAGCCGGCACGGCGGTGACATCCAGTTCAGCGGCTTGTAGGAGCCACCGTCGGAGTGCACGAGCACCGAGCCGTCCGCCTTGACGATGAGCAGGCGCAGGGCCGAGGGGAGGTGAGCGGTGAGCCTGCCGACGTAGTCGACGCTGCACCTGGCGATGACGAGCCGCACGTTCGGTAACTCTACTGGCCGCTGGCCGCCGCGGCTCACATAGCCTTGACAGGCGTGAGCCCGCGCCGGATCCGCCGCGACCGCTCCGGCCCCCCTGACCCTGTGCCCGGGCCCGAGCGCGTCGAGTCATGGCCCGACGGGGACTGGGTCGTCCGGCGGATCCCGGGCGCGGGATCGGCGAAGGCGTACCGCTGTCCGGGATGCGACCAGGAGATCGTGCCAGGGACCCCGCACGTGGTGGCCTGGCCCGCCGACGGGGCCCGGATGGCGGGTGGCGTCGGAGTGGAGGAGCGCAGGCACTGGCACACCGGGTGCTGGCAGCACCGGCTGCGCCGCGGGCCGGGCGTCCGGCGGAGGGGGAGCCCGTGACCGAGATCCGGGCCGGCGCGGTAGTGGGACGATGAGCAGATGACAAGCGAGCGGCTAGAAGTCCAGCGGATGATCGAGGCGGACCCGGCGGCGATTTTCCGCGTGCTGTGCGATCCGCAGGGACACGTGGCGATCGACAGTTCGGGCATGCTGATGGACGCGACCGGGGCGCCGGTGATCGCCGTCGGCGACACCTTCGTGGTCCACATGGACCGCGAGGCGCTGAACGATTACCCGCTGGGCCGGTACGACGTGACCGTCACCATCACCGTGCTGGTCCCCGACCGGGAGATCGCCTGGACCGTCAAGGGCCGGATCCGGCCGCAGATCGGCCACGTCTACGGGTACCGGCTCGAACCCGCCGGGGACCAGGGCACGCTGGTCACCTCGTACTACGACTGGTCATCGATCCACCCGCACTGGCGGGAAGCCGGCATCTTCCCGGTCATCTCTGAAGGGGCGCTGCGGGCCACGCTCGGGATCCTGGCCCGGACGGTCGCCCGGGGCTATGTCGGCGACCGGATCTAGCCTGGCTCGAGGGTGGCGGGGTTCTCGGGCCGCGCGGCGACCGGGAGGCCTACAATGCCTCGAAGGCCCGCGACTGACGGGATTCGGGTCGGACAGCCTCGTGCTGCCTGCGCCGGTGACTGCTCAGCTGACTGACTCGGAGGTCCCGTGTACCTGTTCGATCTCACCGGCAAAGTGGCCGTTGTCACCGGCGGGACTCGCGGGATCGGCCTGATGATGGCGCGTGGCCTGCTGGAGGCCGGCGCGTCGGTCTACATCAGCTCGCGCAAGGCCGAGGCTGGTGAGAAGGCGGCCGCCGAGCTCGCCAAGTACGGTGTCGTGCTTTCGGTGCCCGCCGACCTGTCCCGCGAGGAGGAGTGCCTGCGGCTGGCCGCCGAGGTCGGCCGGTCCGAGGAGTGCGTCCACGTCCTGGTCAACAACGCCGGTACCAACTGGGGCGCGTCCCTGGAGGAGTTCCCGGCCAGCGGCTGGGACAAGGTCGTCGACCTGAACCTCAAGACCCCGTTCTATCTGACCCGCGCGTTCCTGCCGCTGCTCGAGGCGGCGGGCACCGCCGACGACCCGGCCCGGGTGATCAACATCGGCAGCATCGACGGGCTGCGCGTGCCGGAGTTCCACACGTACTCCTACGCGGCCAGCAAGGCCGGCCTGCA
>JBAUAY010001158.1:0-6499 GCA_049676235.1 Streptosporangiaceae bacterium | reverse complement strand
ACCATGGCCAGTGCCGTCTCCACCAGCGGTGCCGGAACCGCGCTGAACCGGGTGCGCGCCAGGTCGTCGGCGGTGAAGTTCACGCGGACCACGATTGCCTCCCGATGCCCGGCCAGGCCACCCGTCTCCCGTTTGCCCCGTTCGGCCCTGGCGATTCTTCGGCCCTGCCCGAATTGATTGTCCGGTCCACAAAAACGGATTTCGCTATGTACCCAGAGTCCTCCGAAAGCGCCAGAAAAGCCAAGAAACCCTTCGATTACAGGACAACAACAATTTAACTGGCGAATTGATAACGACGTCGCGCACGCCGGTCCGCTAAGCACACCGATATTTCGACGGGGACCGAAATATCGGGCCGTTTCTGCTGCCCATGGAAGGGAAATCCGCTATGCACAACCAGCTATGGCGCCGCCACCGCAGGCCTCGCGCGCCGATGGCCGCAGCCTGTATCGTCGCCGCGTTTGCCCTGCTCGTCGCGGCCTGCAGCAGCAGTGGGACAAGCAGTAACGCTGCTTCGTCCGGCGGTACCAAGGTCGCCGGGGGAACGGCCACCTGGGCGTTGCAGCCATCGGCGGTGCCGAACTACATATTCCCGTTTGACAGCAGCACCTACTTCAGCACCGTCAACGAAGAGGAATTTCAGTACCTGATGTACCGGCCGCTGTACTGGTTCGGTAACGGGGCGAGCCCGACGCTTAACACATCGCTCAGCCTGGCCGACCCGCCGGCCTACAACGGCAAGACGGTGACCATCACCATGAAGGGGTGGAAGTGGTCGAACGGGGAGACGGTCAGCGCGCAGGACCTGCTGTTCTGGATCCACATGATGCAAGCCGTCGCCCCGGCGGACTGGGGCGACTACGTCCCCGGCCTGATCCCGAGCAACATCAGCAACGTCAAGGCGGTCAACTCCACCGAGCTGACCTTGACGATGGACAAGGCGTACAACCCGACCTGGTTCACCTACAACGAGCTGAGCCAGCTCACGCCGATGCCGCTGGCCTGGGACCGGACCGCCGCCGGGCCCAGCAACTGCGTCGCCGTGGTGAGCGACTGCGCCAAGGTGTACAGCTACCTGGACAGCCAGTCCAAGGCGCTGTCCAGCTGGGCGTCCTCGCCGATCTGGTCGGTCGTGGACGGGCCGTGGAAGCTGGCCAGCTTCAACCCGGACGGCAACTCCGCCTTCGTCCCGAACAAGGCGTACTCCGGCCCGGTCAAGCCCACCCTGGCCGAGTTCGAGGAAGTGCCGTTCACCACCGAGAGCGCCGAGTACAACGTGCTGCAGGCGGGCGCGGCCGGCGGCCAGAAGCTCGACATCGGGTACCTGCCCACCACCGACGCGCCGACCAAGCCGGCCGGCGCCACGGTCGGCGCCAACCCGCTCAGCGGTTACACGCTCGCGCCGCTGATCCAGTGGGCGATCAACTATTTCCCGGTGAACTTCCAGTCCACCACGGGTAACGCCGCGGTCATCAAGCAGCTGTACTTCCGGCAGGCGCTGCAGTATCTGATGAACCAGAAGGCCATCATCGACGGCCCGCTGCACGGGTACGCGGCGTACACCGTCGGGCCGGTCGGGACCTTCCCGGCGACCAGTTACCTATCGCCGGCGGGCAAGCTGGGTGACCCGTTCCCGTTCAACCCGGCCAAGGCCAAGTCGCTGCTGGCCAGCCACGGCTGGCAGGTGGTGCCGAACGGCGTCACCACCTGCCAGAACCCGAGCCTGTGCGGCCCCGGCGTCAGCCAGGGTCATCAGCTGGTGTTCAGCCTGCCGTACGCGACCGGGGTCAACTGGATCGAGTCGGAGATGACCCAGTTGCAGTCCAACGCCTCGCTGATCGGGATCAAGCTCAACCTGGAGCCGAAGCCGTTCGACCAGGTGGTCGCGATCGGCGCGCCCAACTGCGTGGTCGCGCACACCTCGTGCGACTGGGACATGGCCGACTGGGGCGGCGGCTGGTCGTTCGTGCCGGACTACTACCCGTCCGGCGAGACGCTGTTCGAGAGCGGCTCGGGCGCTAACTCCGGCGGGTACTCCAACCCGCAGAACGACTCGCTGATCAACCAGACGCTGACCTCCAACTCGCTGACGCCGCTGTACAACTGGCAGAACTTCCTGTCGACCCAGTTGCCGTTCATCTGGCAGCCGAACGGGGCCTACGAGCTGACCGAGGTCACCGACAGCCTGCACGGCGTGCTGCCGCAGAGCACGACCGGCAACCTCAACCCCGAGAACTGGTACTTCGTCAAGTGATCGGCTTCCTGATCCGCCGGGTGCTGCAGGCCGCGGTGGTGGTGCTGCTGGTCACGATGATCACGTTCATCTTGCTGCGGGCGATCCCGGGGAACGTGGCGGTGGCCATCCTGGGCCCGGGCAGCTACCGCAACCCGCAGGTGCTGGCGGCGTTCAACCGGGAGTACGGGTTCGACAAGCCGTGGTTCGACCAGTATCTGCTGTGGCTGGGCCACCTGCTGCAGGGCAATCTGGGCTTCTCCTGGACGCTGGACCAGGGCGTGGCTTCGCTGCTGGGCCAGCGGCTGCCCAAGACGATCGTGCTGGTCGGGCTCTCGACGATCATCGCGCTGATCGTGGCGGTGCCGATCGGGCTGTGGCAGGCCGTGCAGCGCAACAAGATGGTGGACTATACCTTCACCGGGTTCTCCTTCCTGTTCTACGCCGCGCCGACGTTCTTCGTCGGGACGGTGCTGATCCTGGTGTTCTCGGTCAAGCTGCACATCTTCGGCCCGGAGGGCCCGCAGGGCGGGCTCCTCGATGACCTGACCGACTGGCGTGACCTGACCTTGCCGGTGGTCACGCTGGCGCTGGTGACGATCGCGCTGTTCTCCCGGTACATGCGCTCGGCGGTGCTGGACAACATCACCGAGGACTACGTGCGCACCGCGCGGGCTAAGGGCGCCTCGCAGCGCCGGGTGCTGTGGCGGCACGTGCTACGCAACTCGCTGATCCCGATCGCGACGCTGCTTGGGCTGTCGATCCCCGGCATCCTGGCCGGGGCGCTGATTACCGAGTCGGTGTTCAACTACCCCGGCATGGGTTACCTGTTCTTCCAGTCCGCGCAGAAACAGGACTATCCCACGCTGCTCGGCTTCGTCATCGTGGTGGCGATCGCGACCGTCGTCGGGTCGCTGCTCGCGGACATCGCCTACGCGGTCCTCGACCCGCGCGTGAGGTACACCCGGTCATGACCACTCCACCTGCATCCGGACCGCTGGTGCCGGGCCTGGGCGGCCTGGTCACCGACGAGGTCGAGCCGCCCGCCGGGGCCGCCCCTGCCGGACTGCCTGCCACCAGGCCGCGCGGCATGTTCGTGCGCGGCCTGGAGGTGTTCGTCGAGAACAAGCTGGCCCTGATCGGGGTGGCGCTCCTGGTGGCGATCGTGGGGTTCTGCTTCCTGGGGCCGGTTTTCTACCACACCGACCAGGTCCACGTGAACCTGGCCATCGAGAACCAGCCGCCGGGCGCCGGGCACCCGCTGGGCACCGATAACAACGGCTACGACGTGCTCGGCCGGCTGATGGTCGCCGGGCAGATCTCGCTGGAGGTCGGGTTGGCCGCCGCGGTGCTGGCCACCGGGCTCGGCACGCTGTGGGGCGCGGTCGCCGGGTACTTCGGCGGCATCGCCGACGCGGCGATGATGCGCGTGGTCGACGCGCTGCTCTCCATCCCCGCTCTGTTCCTCGCCCTGGTCGTGGTCTCGATGTTCCCGCCCACCGAAGGCGAGCTGATCCTGGTGATCGCGCTGACCTCGTGGCTGACCACCTCCCGGCTGATCCGCGGCGAGGCGCTGTCGCTGCGGGTACGGGACTACGTGCAGGCGATGCGGGTGATGGGCGGCGGCGGCACGCGCGCGGTGTTCCGGCACATCGCCCCCAACGCGGTCGGCACCATCGTCGTCAACGCCACGTTTCAGGTCGCCGACGCGATCTTGCTCGTGGTCGCGCTGTCCTACCTGGGGCTGGGCATCCGCCCGCCGCAGACCGACTGGGGCGGCATGCTCAACAGCGGCATCAACTCGGTCTACGACGGCTACTGGTGGCAGATCTTCCCGGCCGGCATCGCCATCATCTGCGTCGTCATCGCGATCAACTTCATCGGCGACGCGCTCCGCGACGCATTCGAGGTAAGGCTGCAGCGACGATGACATCACTGCTGGTCATCGAAGACCTGCACACCGAGATCCGGCTCCGCAGGTCGGTGGTGCACGCCGTCGACGGAGTCAGCCTGACCGTGCAGGGCGGCGAGTGCCTGGGCATCGTGGGCGAGTCCGGCTGCGGCAAGACCATGACGGCCCTGTCGCTCATGCGCCTGCTGCCTGCCGGCGGTCATATCACCCGCGGCCGGATCGTGGTGGACGGCACGGAGGTCACCGCGCTGCCCGAGGAAAAGATGCAGGACGTGCGCGGGAACCTGATCGGCATGGTGTTCCAGGATCCGCTGGCGTCGCTGAACCCGACGATGACGATCGGGGACCAGATCGCCGAGTCCGTCCGGCTGCACCGCGGCGCTTCCAGGCAGGCCGCGCTGGCGCGGGCGGTGGAGGTGCTGGGCTTGGTCGGCATGCCGCGCCCCACCGAGCGGGTTACCAATTACCCGCACCAGTTGTCCGGCGGCATGCGCCAGCGGGTGATGATCGCGATGGCGCTGGCCTGCGAGCCAAAACTGCTGATCGCCGATGAGCCGACCACCGCGTTGGACGTCACGATCCAAAAGCAGATTCTGGAACTGATCGACGACCTGCGCCAGCGGCTGGGCATGGCGGTCATCCTGGTCACCCACGACCTGGGCGTGATCGCCGGCCGCGCGGACCGGGTCGCGGTCATGTACGCCGGGCGCGTCGTGGAAACCACCACCACCGCAGCGCTTTTCGCCAATCCGCGCCACCCCTACACCGAGGCGCTGTTCCAGGCGCTGCCGGAAATCGCCACCACGGTTCCGGAGCCCGGCCCGGCCCGCCGCCTGTACAACATCCCCGGCCAGCCCCCCGACCTGACCGCCCCGCCGCCCGGCTGCAAGTTCGCCCCGCGCTGCCGCTACGCCCGGGACAGCTGCCGCGCCACCGAGCCCGCCCTGACCGGCAGCAGCATCGGCCACGACTTCCGCTGCTTCTTCCCGGTCGGTGAGCACGTCGAGAACTCCGCCGCATCCGCCCCTACCGCCGCATCCGGCATTTCCGCCGCGACTGGCTCAGCCACCCCCGGCCTGGCCGCCGGAGCAGTTCCCGTCGGGGGCGAACTGCTTCGGCTTGATCATCTGGTCAAGGACTTCGCCGTCACCGCGGGAGCGGTGCTGCAGCGGCGGGTCGGGATGGTGTCGGCGGTAGCCGACGTGTCGTTCGCGGTGCCGGCCGGACGGACCTTCGGCCTGGTCGGCGAGTCCGGCTGCGGCAAGACCACCATCGGCAGGCTGATCGTGGGCCTGGAGAAAGCCACCGGGGGCCAGATCCTGTTCGGCGGCGACGACCTCACCCGCCTGTCCGGCCGCGAACGGCGCCGCCGCCGCAGCAAGATCCAGCTGATGTTCCAGGACTCCTACGCCTCGATGGATCCCCGCATGCGCGTCGGCACCATCTTGCGCGAGCCCCTGATCATCCAGCGCCAGGGCAGCCGGGCCAACCAGCAGCGCCTTATCGCCGCCATCCTGGATGAAGTCGGCCTACCCGCCGCCGCCGCCGACCGCTACCCGCACGAATTCTCCGGCGGCCAGCGGCAGCGTATCGGGCTGGCCCGGGCCCTGATCCTGCGCCCTGCCATGATCGTCGCCGACGAGCCGGTCTCCGCCCTGGATGTGTCCATCCAGGCCCAGATCCTCAACCTGATGAAAGAGCTCCAGGCCGGTCACGGCCTGACGTACCTGTTCATCTCGCACGACCTGTCCGTCGTCCGCTACATGGCCGACACCATCGGCGTGATGTACCTCGGCAAGCTGGTCGAAACCGGCCCGGCCGCCGACGTCTACTTCCGCCCCGTCCACCCGTATACCAAAGGCCTCATCGATACCGTCCCCGTCGCCGACCCGGCTCTCGAGCGCGCGAAGGAACATCAGGGCGTCACCGGCGAGCTGCCCTCCGCCGTCGCGCCCCCTTCCGGATGCCGCTTCCGGACCCGCTGCCCTCGGGCCCAGGACCTGTGCGCCACCACCGAACCGCTCCTGCGCCCCTTCACCACCGCCGGACACCACGCCGCCTGCCACTTCCCCCTCCGCGAGCCCGAAGAACTGGCCGCGGTCCCCGAGTCGTCCTCGGCGCCGTCCTGACACCGCCCGCGAGCCCCTTTTCATGATCATGGGCAGTCCGGGCCAGATGCAGACCACTCAGTTCATCGACACCCGTGGTGACCCAGTAGCTGGCCGCCCTCGGGCCCCGCTACGATCACTGCGAAACAACGCGGGTGGCGGGAAAGGCGGATCTCTATGGGCCTGGTGGAGTTTTCAAGACATGGGCGGCGCGCGAACAGCGCCGTGCTGGCGCGGGCCGTGGTG
>JBAUAY010001157.1:0-2999 GCA_049676235.1 Streptosporangiaceae bacterium | reverse complement strand
GTCGGCGCCCCGAACGCCCGCCGGAAGGGCGGCGCGTGCGCCAGCGGGCTCGGCGGCCCGGGCTCGGCGGACACTGCGGATGCGGTGCGGGCCAGCGCGGACGACCCCGGAATGAAGGCGGTGGCGGTGACCAGGCCGAAACAGACAAGGGCGATTACCCGCGGCCGCCGGCCGCGCCGCCGAGACAAGAAGCCCATCGACCAGCAAAGTAACCTATCTCGGCCAGTCACCGCAAAGGCTTAGGCCGGCTGGGCCACCGCCTCGATGACCAGGTCAACCGTCCGGCCGACGGAAGCGGCGTCCACCTCATCGGCAGCGATGACGCTACGCTCAGCTTTCATGGCAGCAGATCAGGAGGTGACCTCCCGGTATCGCAAGGTGGCTGAGGACATCAAGGCGGCCATCGCGGCGGGCGAGTACGCGGCGGGCACCCGGCTGCCTTCGGAGCACGAACTGGCCGAACGCTACTCGGTGTCACGCGGCACCATCCGGCAGGCGTTCGCGGCGCTGCGCGCCGACGGAGTCATCGCGTCCCGGCGCGGCGCGCGCCGGGTGGTCGTCGGCGGCCGGCGGGTGCAGAGCTTCGGCGAGCTGCTGTCCTTCTCCCGCTGGGCGCGGGCCATGGGCGAGGTGCCTGGCGGCAGGGTGATCGCGATCCAGCGCCGGCCGGCCAAGCCAGCCGAAGCCGAACGCCTGGCCGTCCCCTCGGGCGCGCAGATCTACCACCTGACCCGGGTGCGGCTGCTCTCCGGGCACCCGGTAATGATCGAGCGCGGCGCCTACCCGGACCGGGTCGGCGTCCTGGTGGCGGGCATGGACCTAGCGCAGGAGTCGATCACCGAGCGGCTGGAGGAACTGGGCATCGTCTTCGCGGACGCGGAGCACGTCATCGACGCGGTGCCAGCCACCGCCGAGGACGGCAGGCTGCTCGGCGTCCGCCCCCGGGTGCCGATGCTGCGCGAGCGCCGCCTGACCACCGACCTGGCCGGGGTGCCGGTCGAATGGTCCGATGACCGCTACCTGGGCGGCGCGGTGGCGTTCAGCGTGCGCAACTCGGTCACGGTCAATGCCCTGTCGCGCACGCCTAGAACCTGATCAGGCCGCCAAGTAGCGGCCCGAAGTGCGCGAACGCGGGCGGCGTGACCGCCGGGTCCTTGGCCTCGTCGTCCCAGCGGCGCACCGCTACCGCGTCACGCGCGAACGGCAGCGCCTCGAACCCAGCCGCCTGCTCGGGCGTCATCGGGCCGCCCTGGAGGGCCAGGGTACGGACTGACTCCTGCGAGAGCAGGCCGAAGTAGCCGGGCTCGGTCGCGCATAGGTACCGCTTCGCCGCAACGTGCAGCCGGACCGGCTCGGTCACCGCCTCGCCGAACCACTGGCTCAGCCACCGCGCGCCCGCGTCGCCGTGCTTACTGTCGGTCTCGTTACGGAGATGGCCGATGTCGTGCAGCAGGGCCGCGGCGACCAGCGGCGCGGGCGCCCCGGCCGTTTCGGCCAGCGCTCCGGCCTGCCGCATATGCGCGCCGATCGTCACCGCCTCGCCCAGGTAGTCCCGCGCTCCCGGCCCGGCGAACAGCCCGGCGATGGCCTCGATCCCCGTCAGGACGTCTCCCCCCGCTTGAGTACCGCCAGCGTGCTGGCCAGTCCGTCCAGGTCCGCGTAACATCCCTGCAGGTGCCGGCCCGGCAAGCCCGCGGTCATGCCGAACGCCGTGCGGGCGTGCAGTACCCGCGTATTGTCAAAGACGAGGCAGTCCCCCGGCGCCAGCCGCAGGGTCAGCTGCCGTTCGGGTCGTGCCAGCAGCTCAGCCCATCGGCGGTAGGCGGCGTAGAACGCGGTGACTTCCGCGTAGGGCAGTCGCAGCGGCTGCGCCGATCGGTTGTTGAACCGCACCCCCCGGACCCGGCCGCGCGGGCTGAGCTGGATGAGCGGCAGGCTGGCCCGTAGCTCGGTCTCTTTATCGATATAGCCGAACGGGACGGGTGTTCTCGCCAGCGTGTCAAACGATTCCGCGTCCATGGCCCGAAGCGCCGCGGCGGCCGCGAAGCCGTCCACCAGGCCAGTGTCACCCCCACCTCCCACCCGCCTCCCCATTCCCCCTTCACCATCCGCCTGCGCCGCGGTGCGCAGGCAGTGCAGCAACTGCACGGTGGGCGCCGGGTCGCGGTACGGGTTGTCGGTGTGCGGCAGGATCGCCCGGTTGGTGAAGGCCAGGTTCCCCGGTTCGGGCTCCACCCGGACGTCGAACAGACGGCCGTAGTTGGTCTCCCTGACGAACCCGAAGCTCGCGGCGACCTCCAGCACCATGCCCGGCTCGGCCGGCACATCGTGCAGCAGCACGAAACCCCGGCGCAGCACGTCCTCAAGCGCCCGGACCCGGTCCGCCGGCCGGTCCAGGTACCGGGGCCAGCTCGCCTGGGGCACGTGAGCCCGGATTCCCGGGTTTCCTGGGGCCAGGTCCGCGGCCAGCCAGAGATCCTT
The DNA here is from genome assembly GCA_049676235.1 of Streptosporangiaceae bacterium. Classification (GTDB taxonomy): domain Bacteria; phylum Actinomycetota; class Actinomycetes; order Streptosporangiales; family Streptosporangiaceae; genus Palsa-504. The sequence continues at coordinate 518 of JBAUAY010001157.1, read as the reverse complement.
GTCGTCCTCGGTCCGCCCGTCGCTGTCGGCGTAGCCGTCCAGCGCGTGCCCAGCCAGCCAAGAGCGGGAGAAGGCGGACCGGTGCCCGTCGGGGGCGAACGTCACCAAAACCGATTCTCCTGCGTTTTCTGAGGCTGCCACGCCCAGATCGTTCGGTATCTCGGTTATGTCTCTTAGTTTTTGCCCGCTGCCGGGATCTTGGCACTCGGTGCACGGGCAGTTGTCGCGCAGCCACACCGCCGGGAAGCGCAGCCGCCGACCGCCCGCCGTCAGCTCCAGGTCCGGGCCCGTCACGGCTGCCTCCCGAAGGTAAAGTTGGCTATACAAGTTTGAAGATGACTATACTCGCAACCATGGCATCGACGCAGCGAGCGGTCATTGTCGGCGGCGGCGTGCTCGGCACCATGCACGCCGTGGCCGCCCGGCAGCGCGGCTTCGAGGTCGTGCATCTGGAGCGCGAGGCCGAGGCCCGCGGGGCGAGCGTACGCAACTTCGGCCTGGTCTGGGTGAGCGGCCGG